>JACPGN010000269.1 GCA_016182435.1 Lentisphaerota bacterium
GCCCCCACGCGATGCTCATCAACTTCCGGGAGGCCCATGACAATCCGCGCCAGTTGGGCCGTATCCAGAAAAATGTGCCGGAAGAGGAGTTGCTCCGGACCATCGTCAAGGCCGCGGATAATATGGCCGCGGTGCGTGTTACCCTTAACGTTGCCGATATCCTGGGATTGCCCGCCTTGCCCGCGGCAGTCCAAGGCCGCCACGGAAAAGCCCTGGGCAATGTAATTCAGCTTGTCGCACCAGTCGCCGGACGAACCGCTATAACCGTGAAACTGCAAGACCGCCGGGTGCGGCTTTTTCCCCTGCCGCGGCCGGATGTATTTGGCGTGAATCCGGGCCTGGCGCACGCCGGTAAAATACAAGTCGAAACATTCAGCACCCGGCGTCTGGAATCTGCTTTTCACGAGCTTGACCTGCGGGTCCACGGCGCGCATTTCCTTCAAGGCGCGTTCCCAGTAGCGCTCGAAATCGGCCGGTTTCGGGTTGCGGCCCCGGTAGCGCTTCAATTTTGCCAAGGGCATGTCAATGAGCATTTTCTTCCTCCTCGGTCAGGCAGCTTGATTTTTTTGAGAGCGGGACAGTACCTGATGTATGAACAACCGCTATAAAAAACAAGAATATTACCACGGATGGCACGGATAACACTGATTGTTGACGGCCGCCCGGCGGCCGTCAACGGTCTGACCATCCGTGAAATCCCTGGCCGAGCTCGGGCAGGCCGTGTAATCAGTGGTTTCCGCCATAGGCGGATCCGCCTAAGGAGGAAATTTCATTGGGTTGCGGGCATTGCCCCGCATTGGAAAACCAGAACGCTATCAGATTCACGTCTTAAGCCAAGCGGGAAATGACCGCTTGAAAAATCCTGCACTTATGAGTTGATGCTTAGTGCGCCGGTCTTTATCTTAGGGCCTTGAATCGGGCGGGTTGCTTTTTCGTTCTTTCCCGGATTCGGAATCGCACATGGAAGCTTCCCATTACTGGCAGGATTTAGGCGCGGCGCCGGCGCTGTTAAGCGCGCTGCCTTTCGCCGGATTTATTCTGCTGATCGCGGTCCTGCCCTTCTTTCCAACCGCATCCGCCTGGTGGGAACAGCACCGCAATAAATTCAAGGTGGCCCTCACGTGCGCCGCGCTCGGCATCCTGGCGTACTTCATTCCCACCGGCGATCTGGCGAAAATCGGGATTACCTATCTGGAATACGCGGCTTTCATCGTCATGCTGGCGGCGCTGTTTGTCATTGCAGGCGGGATTCACATCAGCGGCGCCTTCGCCGGTTTCCCCTCCAGCAACGCGGCCTTCCTGGCGGTTGGCGCCGTGCTGGCCAGTCTGTTGGGCACGACCGGGGCCAGCATGATCCTGATCCGGCCACTGCTGCGCTCCAACCGTCAGCGCCGGCATAAAGCTCACATCGTCATCTTTTTTATCTTCACGGTCAGCAACTGTGGCGGTTTATTAACGCCCCTGGGCGATCCGCCCCTTTACCTGGGATTCCTGCGCGGGGTGCCCTTTGACTGGACCCTGCGCTTGACGCCCCAGTGGCTGCTGGTCAATTTGCTGCTGCTGGTTATTTTTTACATTCTGGATGCCTGGCATTTCCGCCGGGAAGAAGCCCATCTGGCGGCGGCGCTCGCCAACGAAATTAAGCAGGCTAAACGCAAAATCCACATTCAGGGCTGGCGTAACGTGCTGTTCCTGCTGGGCATTATGAGCGTCATCCTGGCTTCGGGTTATTTCATCTACCCGGCTTTAATCAGCCGCCACGGGGAATACTCGGCCGAAATCGGCTCAAAGCTTATCCAGATTGTTCTGATGGGCGTTCTGGCCTACGGGTCTTTTTCCCTGACCCCGGCAAGAATCCATCACGAAAATGAATTCAGTTTTGCTCCGATCCGGGAAGTGACGATCCTCTTTTTCGGCATCTTCGGCGCCATGATTCCGGCCCTGGCGTTGCTGGAGGCCAAGTGCCAGATCATAGCCTTGCGGGAGCCATGGCATTACTTCTGGCTGAGCGGTACGCTGAGCGGTTTCTTAGACAATGCCCCGACCTACCTGGTTTATGCCACGCTGGCCGCCAGCCAGAATAATTTGTCCGCCAGCCATCTGGGTGCGCTGGCCAGCCAATTCCCAGCGCTCCTGGCGGCGATTTCCTGCGGCACGGTTTTCATGGGCGCCATGACCTATATCGGCAACGGCCCCAATTTCATGGTGAAAGCCATCGCCGAACATGCCCGCGTTAAGATGCCGGGCTTTGGCGGTTACATGCTCTGGTCAATTGCCGTGCTCATTCCGGTCTTCATTCTGCAAACGCTTATTTTCTTCCGTAATTAACCCCGATAGACAATTGGAAAAGGAATGCCGGAACGCTGATCCCGCTATGGAGGCGGGACTGGTGCGTTCCGCTCGAAATTGGAGAATCGTAGAATTGGAGCCGGTAACGACGCCGGTTGGATGGAACGGAATGCGCGCGAATATCGGAACGCTGATGCGTTCCGCTCCGGGAATTAAATAATCGGCGAATCGGAGCGACGCCGGTTGGATTCGCCCTGCTAAAAAATAAACGCTAAAACGTATATCTTTACGGAAAAGACCCTACCATTAGCCGGCCACGCTGCCCTGACCGCGCGCGGCGCGCGGAAAGGCGTTGACAAGGGCGCTCTGGTTTAATTCAATGCCGTTGCTTCCGCCGCGCCCGGAAATTCAAATAAGGATCCAATGCCTGCAATTCTCCACCGGGAACAACTTGCTGACGATGTCGTGCTCATGCGCCTGGAGGCGCCCTTGATCGCCCAGGAACGCAAGCCGGGTCAGTTTGTAATCTTGCAGTTAGACAGCGCCTATGGCGAGCGCATCCCGCTGACCATCGCCGATGCCGATCCTGGGGAAGGCTCGATCACCATTATTTTCCAGGTCGTCGGCCGCACAACGCACCACCTGGCTGCGCTGCGCGAAGGCGAGACCATTGCCAACCTGGTGGGACCCCTGGGACGCCCAACCCACATCGAGAAGTTTGGAACCGTCGTGGGCATTGGCGGCGGAATCGGCCTGGCGCCCTTGTACCCCATTGCCCAGGGCATGAAACACGCCGGCAACAAAGTCATTATCATCATGGGCGCGCGCGCCAAGAAACTGTTGATTCTCGAAGAGCGTATGCGCGCACTGGCGGACGAACTGATTGTCTGCACCGATGACGGGTCCTACGGCCGCAAGACGCTGGTCACGGCGCCGCTCAAGGAAGTGTGCGCGCGCAACCCCAAACCGGACCTGGCCGTGGCTATCGGCCCCCCCATCATGATGAAGTTCTGCGCGGAAACCACGCGCCCCTACGGCATTCCCACGGTGGTCTCGCTCAACACGATCATGGTGGATGGCACCGGCATGTGCGGCGGCTGCCGGGTCACGGTCGGCGGTCAAACGCGTTTCGTCTGCGTGGATGGGCCGGAATTTGACGGCCACCAGGTGGATTTCGACAACATGATGCAGCGCCTGCAGGCTTATAAGCAGCAGGAGGCCGAGGCCCGCGCCCAATGCCGGCTGGGGCAGAGGACGGAAGACAGACAACAGATGACAGACGACGGACCGGAGAAACCAGAGGACGGAAAACGGACGACGGATTTATCCCGCGCCGCGCGGGACGACGGACGACAGATGACGGAGGCAGAATAAGCAAACATCGAACGTCGAATAAGGAACCAGGAACGAATCCCTATTCTCATTCATTGGTGTCCAATACAATATTCCCTCTCCCTTGGGAGAGGGTTAGGGTGAGGGGAGTGCTGGTTCGTCTGGCAAATGCACCCCCTCACCTCGGTCCTCTCCCGAGGGAGAGGATGAGGTCTCGTCAATCAACAACGTGAAGATTGTGTTGTGTTTCCGCCTATGGCGGAAGCCATCAACCATTTGCCATTGACCATTCTTTCACCCATGAATTCGCATCCGACCAAGGACTCATTAGCCGCGGAAGCCGCGCGGCACCTGCACGAAATCGAGGCGCGGGGCGAGCCGCTCAAGCCCAAAGAGCGCCTGAAGATCCCCTTGCAGGAAATGCCGGCGCAGCCTCCCGCCGTGCGCCGGGGCAATATCGCCGAAGTTGCTCTGGGCTATTCGCCGGAGCAGGCCCGCCTGGAAGCTTTGCGCTGCCTGCAATGCAAGAACGCGCCCTGCATCGAGGGCTGTCCGGTGCGGATTGATATCCCCGCTTTCGTGCGCGCCGTTTCCGAAGGCAATGTCGCGCAGGCCATTGCGATCATCAAACGCAATAGTCTCCTGCCCGCGGTCTGCGGGCGGGTCTGCCCGCAGGAAGTCCAATGCCAGGCGCCATGCACCGTCGGCCGCGCATTGAAGGACGTCGGCCAAGCCGTATCCATTGGCCGGCTGGAGCGCTTTGCCTCCGACTGGGAACGCGAGCAGGGCGCTACGAATCCGCCGCCGGTTAAACCGCCCACCGGCAAAAAGGTGGCGGTGATCGGCAGCGGCCCGGCCGGCATCACCGTGGCCGCCGACGTGCGGCGTGAAGGCCACGACGTCACCATTTTTGAAGCCTTCCATAAGCCGGGCGGGGTCATGGTCTATGGCATCCCCGAGTTTCGTTTGCCCAAACTCATCGTGCAGAAGGAAATTGATACGCTTAAGGCCATGGGCGTCAAGCTGGTCGCCAATTTCGTCGTCGGCCGCACGCGCGCGCTTCAGGACTTGCTGGCTAAGGATGGGTTTGACGCCGTGTTCATCGGCACGGGGGCGGGCCTGCCGAAGTTCATGAATATCGAGGGGGAAAACCTGGTGGGCGTGTTCTCGGCCAACGAATATCTTACTCGCGCCAACCTGATGCGCGCCTATGATTTGGGCAAAGCCCACACGCCGATTTACCGGTCACACAAGGTGGCCGTGCTGGGCGGCGGGAACGTCGCCATGGACGCGGCGCGCATGGCGGTGCGCCTGGGAGCCAAGGAGGTTCATATCGTGTACCGGCGGACGGAAGTGGAAATGCCGGCGCGCGCGGAAGAGGTGGAGCACGCCAAGGAAGAAGGCGTTATTTTTCACTTGCTGCAGAACGCCAAGCGCATCCTGGGCAATGCGCAGGGCTGTGTTACCGGCCTGGAATGTTTGCAATACCGGCTGGGTGAGCCGGACGAGTCGGGTCGGCGCCGGCCGGTGGCAATTCCCGGCAGCGAGCTGGTCATGCCCTTAGATACGGTAATCGTGGCTATCGGCAACGAATCCAATCCGCTGATCAAGCAGACCACCATCGGCCTTGACACGGACCAGTGGGGCCATATCGTTGTGGACGAGAACGGGAAGACCTCCTTGGACCGCGTTTATGCCGGGGGCGACATTGTGCTCGGCGCGGCCACGGTCATCCTGGCGATGGGCGAGGGCCGCCGGGCGGCGGCTTCCATCAATCGGTTATTGGCCAAGTGACTACTGGGGAGGTGTTCAGTGTTCGGTAGCCGCGGCGGTGACGCCGTGGCCGCCGTAGGAATCCACGCCCTATGGAGATTCTTCGACTTCGCTACGCTACGCTCAGAATGACAAAATGCACAGAGATGAACACACCCTATACAGGGGCTGGTTGAGTCAAGTGCATACCCCTAAAGGAGATTGACCATGGCTAAAATTGCGTTTATCGGCGCGGGCAGTTTCGGGTTCACCCGCGCCCTGGTTACGGACCTGCTCACTTTCCCGCTGCTCAACGACGCCACCCTGGCGCTCATGGATATTGACCGCGAGCGCTTGCTCTACATTAAGCAGGCCGTGGACCGGATCATCCGCGAGGGCAAGTATCCCGCCAAGGTCGAGGCCACGCTCAACCGCCGCCAGGCGCTCGAAGACGCCGACGCGGTAATTTGCA
>JACPGN010000268.1 GCA_016182435.1 Lentisphaerota bacterium
CAAAGGTGAGATAGTCGCAGTAGAAATCGGCGCCGGCCCTGAGGATCGGGTATGCCTTATTCCGCAAGAAGTCCTCATCGCCGGCGTAATCGTAGCGCTGCCAGAACAGCCTGGCAAGCTGGGCCATCATTTCCATGCCCTGTTCCCAAATAACGTTCCCATGGTAAATACTCTCAGTCCGTACAGGCACGTGGCACAACCCGCACATGGCGCCATTGCAACCGTAGACCGCGCGGGCATTTCGGCGAGCCATGGGCAGAATGAACTCGCCGATGTCATACCACATCTGCAGGCGGTCAATCCGGTTCTGAACACAGGTAGCAGTATATTCCGCCTCGTTGAAATGGTTGTCGGCATGCCAGGGGGACCAGTCCTGCTCAAAGTAGGCGTAGGCAGCGTCGCCTTCCCAGCGCCCAACCGCGGGCCGTGTCCCCCCGCTGTGATGACAAGACCAGCTTCGGAAAATCTCGGGGATAGCGGCCTTGTTGAGCGCGGACTCGGCAAAGTAGATACGCCCGGCCTCACGGCGGCCGTAAAACGCCTGCCACCAGTCCCGGTTTTCGGTCGCCAGCGCTTCGTACCCGTCGCGTTCGGCTTTGCGGAGTTCTATCTTTGCCGCGCCGAGCGGATCATCGGCTTCGGCGCTGGTGACGACGGTCGCAAGGATCGTCAGCGCACAAGCATTCAGCTCAGCCGTAGCGGCGGCGCCGGTTGCCTGGCGAATGGGCTCGTACCAAGGCAATAGGCCCTGGAACGGCAAATCTTCGCGACGGTCGCCTTCTTTGCCGCCGTGGGCCGTCACCGAAAAGGACGGCGGGGTGCCCAGCCCTTTTTGCCCTTCAACGATTTCCACTTTGTAGTCGCTATCGGCCACCACGGCCATGAAAACGTAAGAGAATCCCTCGGGGAAGGTCGCCTCGCCCGGGAACTCCTGACGAATCCAGAAGAAACGGCCGTCAGTTTCCGCCACTGGCGGCGGCAAAGGGGCGTTGGCCGGGGCATCTTTTGAGTAGTCATAACCTTCCAGCGCCTGCGGTTCCGCTCCGCCCCCTCCTATCCAGCTCCTGCCCGGCTGCAGTGTGTCGCAATGGCGATATAACCGCACGCTCACTGGCTGGGTCAAGCCGGCGAACTGACCGCGCACCAGGAGGATATTGCGCGTCATCATCACCATGCTCGCCACGGCGCCGCCGGCCTTCGCTGACTTCAGTGGAACGTCCACGCGGCCGTCGCTGTGCCGCAAAGTCGCGGTCGGCTGTTCGATCCCGGCCAGTTCCGGGCACATCAGGATAAGTTGGCCCACCGGCTTTGGACAGGGAAAGTCATAAGCCTGGTATGAGTCATAATAGCCGTGGCGGTTGGTAAACGGCTTCGCTTGGTACGACTCACAGAAGCATATTTCTCTAATTTCAGCCAAGGTCAGGGCTTGCTTCTCTGGAAAGAGACGCCGGTCCCAAACATCGGTTTTGTTGATACTCCAGGTCAACTGTCCGGGCGGACCCCAGAGGGAAACCTTAAGCCGTTCATTGCCCAGCCGCACAGCTTGGCCGCCCCCCCACGTGCCAAGGGGCTGGGGGTCGTCCGGCACTATCCGGCATTGCTCGCTACTCGCTTGCGCCAGGGCCCATAGCCGCTTCTGCTTTGACCACAGCGCCATTCGCCGGTCATGCTTGTTGCCACTCATAATCCTCCATGGCATGCTCAAGGAAAGTGGTAGGCTAAATCATTTTTGCGCAAGACAGCAAGCGGAAAACCGGCACGGTACGGACAGCGAAACCGGCAGGGCGTGGGCGAGAAAAATAAACTTTTTTCCATTGCTTTCGCGGGGAGATAATCTATGCTTCAGTCGCTGGTGGCCCGATGGTGGAGCTACCTTCCGGGTTATGTTTTTCCATGAAACGAAACGCAAAGGCTAAACGCGATTTTATCCTCCAGATCCGTCAGGCGCGGCAGGATTTGATCCACAGGTTTGCCCGCCTGACACCGGATGAAAAATTGGATCGCTCCCTGATGTTATGCTCACTCTATCTTGAACGTCACCGGTTACCCACGTTAAGAACTCCGCTGACGTTTCGGACATTTGCCGATTATGCGCGGTGGAAACGGCGGCAGCGGCACCCGATTTTCCGATGAGAGCATTTGTTTCAGATCCGCGACCGATCTTTTACGCGTTCCTGAAGTTACCGGGTGTGCGCACCTTCCACCTTGCCAGGCGGGATGCCAAACGCTTCCGCACCGAGGGCATTGTAGTCAGCGCGCTGGGTTTGCGGGATCTCATTGCAGCCAAGCGCATTGCCCGTGCTCCCAAGGATCAGGCGGACCTTGAGGTATTGGAGCATCTTTCGTCTCGGACCAGGCTTTCCAAGCGGAATCAGAAACGTTGATCTGTAATCTGGATTTGATGACGGGGCCCGCCCGCTGGTGGACGAGCGGGAATCATTCAATCTCGAACCCCTGCGCCTTTAAGGCCGCAATGACCTGCTCAAGGCCTCTGCCCTGTCGGGCGCAGCCTTGTGGAATGGTGGTCATTTTGCCGAGCGTGGCGCGCACCACGGGGTTGGCCAAGCCCAGAAAGCCCTGTTCCTTCAAAATCGGAATCAGCTCCGGGTAGGCTTCGGTCAGCTCGTACACGCTTCTGGTTAGATCAATTTTTTTCATCGAGCAACCGTTTTTCGCCGGCAAGCTGCCGGATGGCCGTTAGATCCTGGGTCACCTCCAGCGTGCCCAGGTATTGTTTGTAGCCGTCGCGCACGGCGAAATAACGGATGTGCAGGAACCGCCCGCGGTAATTGATCCAGAACTCGGCCACATCGCGCGTGCCGGCCCGGAAATCATTCAAAATTTTTTCGACCTTTTCCAGGCTCTGGGGCGGATGACAATTCTGCACTTTGCGGCCAATTACCGATTTGGTGCGCAGAAAGACGCGGTTGGCGTTATCGCTGAAATAGCTGACGGTATCGTTGCGGTCAACAAAAGTAATATCCACGGGCAGGGCGTTAAGCAGGCACATCAGGTCGCGCAGCCCCAGGCTGCCGGTCGGAAACAATATCTGGCTGTCTTTGATCTCGGGCTCCGCGATCAGGTTACGCTTCAGCTCCTGAATCAGTTGGGCGGTGGCGCCGGGCGGCTCGATAAAGACATAGCCGACTTGCTCGCTTTCTTTAAGAATCTCAACCCATTCATCAGGGGCAAGCTTCTCGATCGCGGTTGGAAAGAGGATCTGTTCTTCCTTAAAGATCATCCCCTCAACTTCATCAAGCAATGGCTTGAGGCGCTCCTCAAAGTATTTCTTCCATTGGCCGGGATCCTCAGCCTTTCCGGCATCGGCCAGGGCCTGCCCGAGCTCGGCCAGGGCCTCCTTAAGCAACGTGCGG
>JACPGN010000263.1 GCA_016182435.1 Lentisphaerota bacterium
ACGAGCTTTGCCGGATAAGCGAGCAAAAGCCGGGCGTGCTGGACAAATTTGCGGCGGAGCAGGCCAAGCTGCTTGATAAGGAAATTACTGAACTTGACGATCAGGCAAGCCGATTAGCCGAGGAAATCGAGGAGTTGGGGGTCGAGAAACCGTCACAAATCTTTTAGACGCAAGAAGGCCGGGAGAATCCATCGTCCTCCACGCGGCCCAACCAATGGAGGATTTCGTCTAATTGCGCGTCCACGCCCGTAGAGCGCAAACGCGGGAAGCGCCCTTTAACCTGCAGGAGTTCAGGGCCGCGGTGCAGGATGATTTTGCCGGCCTGGACTTCGATCAGCGTGATCTTTTTCGCCGCCGCCCGGATGCGCAGCGCGGCAATCTTGAGCAGGCGGTCCAACGGCGCCGGCACGGGCCCAAAGCGATCGCGGAACTCCTCGCGCAATCCGGCAATCTCTTCCAGGGTCATGGCCGAGGCCATCTGGCGATATACGCTGATCCGCAACCTCTCATCCTCCACATAGTTTACGGGCAGAAACGCCGAGCACACCGGGCTTGCCACGCTTCCAGCGTGGTCCGCCGCGCGCGCCGAAAGATCAATGAAGTCCAGGGCGACTTCGACATTGACCACCCGCGTGGGCGGCCCGCGCCGCGCCCGCGCCGTGTCCGCTGCTTCGCCTGCCGCGCCCCCGCCTGGGGCGGGGCTGGCTCCGGTCTTGGCCAGTTGCGCGATCGTGTAGCGCAGCAACTGGCAGTATAAATCAAAACCGATGGCGGCAATATGCCCGCTCTGCTCCGGTCCCAGCAAGTTGCCCGCGCCGCGGATTTCCAGGTCGCGCAGAGCCAGTCGGAAGGAAGCCCCCAACTCCGTGTGCTCGAGTATCGCCTGGATGCGCTGGCGCGAGCCGTCCAGGAGATGCCCGTGCACGCTCAGCAGCATGTAAGCGTAAGCCTGGCGGCTGGACCGGCCAACGCGCCCGCGCAACTGGTAAAGGTCCGCCATGCCGAACCGGTCCGCCCGATCGTATTGACATTCGGTATGTCCAGCCCGCTTTCAATAATTGTCGTACAAAGCAAAAGGTCATAGTCGCCGCGCGCGAAATCCCGGATGATGTGCGCGAGCCCGGAAGTGGGCATTTGCCCGTGGCCGACGGCAATCCGCGCCTCCGGCACGAGTTTTTCCAGGCGCGCGCGCACGCGCTCGATGGAATGGACGCGATTGTGCAGATAATAGACCTGGCCCCCGCGGTTTAACTCGCGCAGAATGGCGTCGCGGACAAGATGGTCGTCGTTTTTGGCCACAATGGTCTCAATACTCTGGCGCGCCTTGGGCGCGGTCTGGATCATGCTGATTTCGCGGGCGCCGGTCAGGCTTAAATAGAGCGTGCGCGGGATGGGCGTAGCCGTCAGGGTCAGCACGTCCACGAGTTGTTGGAGCTGCTTGAAATGCTCCTTGTGGCCTACGCCGAACCGTTGTTCTTCATCAATGATCAGAAGACCTAAATCCTTGAAACGCACGTCGCTCTGGATCAACCGGTGCGTGCCGATGACGATATCCACCCGGCCGGTCGAGAGCTCCTGCACAATTGTCCCCTGCCGTGATTGCGTCTGAAACCGGCAAAGCAATTCGACGCGCAGGGGATACGCCGCCAGGCGCTCAGTGAACACCTCGAAATGCTGTTGCGCCAGCACGGTGGTCGGCGCCAGGACGGCCACCTGCTTGCCGCTCATAACGCACTTGAAGGCGGCGCGCAGGGCCACTTCGGTCTTGCCATAGCCCACGTCTCCGCAAACCAGCCGATCCATCGGCCGGCTGTTTTCCATGTCGCGCTTGACCGCGTGGATGGCGCGCTCCTGGTCTAAAGTTTCCTGGTAGGGGAATGACGCCTCAAATTCGTGTTGCCAGGAAGTATCGGACGGGAAGGCAAAGCCCCTCAGCGTTTCGCGCCGGGCCTGGATCTCCAAGAGGCCAGCCGCCAGGTCGTGGACCGCGCGCTCCGCGGCTTCTTTTTCGCGCGACCAGCGGGCGCTGCCCAGCCGATGCAGCGGCGGCGCATGGCGGCCGGCGCCGACATAGCGGCTCAGCAGGTGCGAGTGTGAAACCGGCACATAAAGTTTGGCTTTGTCCGCATACTCAATGGCCAGCGCCTCCTGGAGCTTGCCGTTCCCGCCTTTGTTCCGACCTCCCGGTCCCGACTCTCCTGAGGTCGGGACGGGACTTCGGCGGGTGCTCGTGCTTCGTAGCGAAGGGGCTTCGCCACTTCGCAGAGTAGCATAGGAAGGGAAGGTAATTTCGTTCAGTCCCAGGTACCGGCCAATGCCATGCTCCACATGCACAACAAGATCGCCCGGTTGCAGGCTGGTCCATTCGGTAATAGTTTCGCCCGATATACGGCGAGTTGCGCGCGTCTTCCCTACAGCGCGCTCGGGCAGCAGTTTGGGTCGGCCTAACAGGTCGGATTCAGAAAGCACAACCAGTTGCGCCTCGGCCTGCAGGAAGCCGTCGGAAAGCTGTCCGATCTGCAGATGAAAGGCGCTCTCGGGATTGAGCTCGCGGAAACGGTCCAGGGCGCCCTGGGTGTAAAAAAAGATATAAACCCGCAGTCCCCCGGCTGACCTGCCCGCAGTGCTATCCGGCACTGCCGGATTGCAGGCGGGCGAACGCGCGCGCTCGGCCAGGCGGGCCAGCCATTGACGACGCTGCTCGGCGAAGACATCGGGGGCAAGCAGGCCTTGGCGCGGCGCCGCCAAGGCGCTAAGCGATTGAAAACCCAGGTCCACGCGTTCGGCAGGTGGCGGCCAGTCGGCGGTGGGTGCTTGATGTATAGGAATTTCAATGTTGTAGCCGGGGTCGCTGACCCCGGACCGGCCTCGGCGAGGCCGGCTACAGTTAATAGTCGCCGCCTTTGGCGGTCTAACTTGATCTTCGGCCTTATCCGCGGTATCAAAAATCGGGTCCGGCAGGCATTGCCACGAGCGTGAATTTTCGGAAATGGTTTGCCAAACCTGGGTAAAGGGAATGGTTAAATCTTTTATCTTGAAGCATGGTAATTTTCTCTCTGGAGATGCAGTTGCGGTGGAGTCGCTTATTTCAGCTTCCTTCAGGGCCTCTTCATAAATTTCCGCGTGATAAAGGATGCCTGCGGCATGAATGGCGCCTGCTGAAACATCAGACCGAGTAGGCTCCGCCCAGAGATAGATCAATTCGCTTGGCAGGTAATCCATGAAAGGACCGCGCTCCCTGGCCGCGGCGCGCATTAAGCCCCATTCGCTTCCCGGCGGCAACGCCACTTCCTTAAGAGGCTCTTTAGAGCGTTGATCGGCCGGGTCGAACGAACGGATCGTCTCTACTGTTGAACCGAAAAATTCGATCCGGAACGGATTTTCCGCGTCAGGCGGCCAGACGTCCAGGAGCGCGCCGCGCCGGGCCGCCTGGCCCTTGAACTGAACTTCCGGCTCAAAGGCATAGCCGGTTTGGGCTAAACGTTTTGCCAGCGTTTCCGGATCATATTCCTCGTTAAGACCTATGCGGAAGGTGTTGGCCTGGAGCGTATTGGGCGCGAGCGTCAACTGCATCAGCCCCTGCACACAAGTGGCAATGACCACCGGTTCCGCTAAAGTGAGCAGGCGCGCCAGGACTTGTAACCGTTCGCCGACTACCTCCGGCTGGGCCGTGGCTTGCTTCTGGTATCCGTCTTTTCCTGTCTGTCGTCTGTCGTCCGGCGTCCGGCGTCCGGTATCTCTACCGGGAAGCCCTTCCCAGGCGGGGTAGTAGAGAATCTGCTGCGGGTGCGCTCCGGCCAGGGCCAGCAGGTTGCGGTGCAGTTCATCCAGCGAGTGCATGCTGTCGGCCACAACCACTACCGTGCGCTGGAACTCGCGGAGCAGACCGAAGGCCACAAAAGCCGTGGCCGAAAAGGACATGGCCGAGAGCCGGCATAGCCTTTTTTCGGTCAACACGGCCGAGAGTTTCTCACGCATCTCAGGCGTGATATGAGGGGCAAGCATGATGTTCCCGCAGCAGTCTTTTTCTGTAGCCGTCGGACGGTAGGCCGACGCGCCGGATAACTACAGTCAGAGAATAGCGGCCAGAGGTCAACAAGGATTATAACCACCGGGCAAACCCTCAGCCATATGAGGGCTGATTGTCATTCCCGACCCGATCGGGAATCCAGAAAAAAATGCTGGATTCCCGCTTGCGCGGGAATGACAGCATTAAAGTTCACAACCTACCCAGAAGGCATTACCCACTGGGATTCAATTCCTTCGCAAGCCCAACGCTCTCTTCAGCGCGCGGCCCTGGGAAGCAATGATGTCTCGATACCAATAGGCCGAATCTTTAAGAATGCGCCGCTGAGTGGGGTAGTCCACGTAGATCAGGCCGAAGCGCTGCTTGAAGCCCGAGTGCCACTCGAAGTTGTCCATGCTGGACCAGGTAAAGTAGCCGCGCACGTCCACGCCGTCGCGAATGGCGCGCTCCAGTTGGCGCAGGTAGCGTCCCAGGAAATCAATCCGGTTGGGATCGTGAACGCGGCCGTCGCGCGCCACCCAATCCATGTTGGCCAGGCCGTTTTCGGTGATGTAAATGGGTTTCCGATAGCGCTCGTAGATGAATTTAGGCGTCCAGTAGAGCGATTCCGGCGTGATCGGCCAGTCGTACGTAGTCAAGGCGTGGCCGAGCGGCCGGGGCAATTTCTCCGGTTGGCCGTTGCGTCCGGCCCGGACCGTTTCGCCATTGTAGACATTGATGCCGCAGAAATCCAGAGGTTGAGCGATAGTTTCCATGTCGCCGGGCTTGACGCGCGGCGCGGCGGCGCCAAAGAGCTTGAGGCCATCTTCGGGGTAGTGCCCGAGAAAAACCGGGTCCAGCCACCAGGTCGTGTTCCATACATTGCGCTCAGTGACGGCAAAGGTCGCCTTGCGCGCGGCCCGCACGTCGGCGGGGCGCGCGCTGGCCGGGATGCTGGCGGCGGGGACCGGCGCATAACCGATGATGGGTGGCCGGCTTGAGACGGAGCGCAGGACCTGCACAGCCTTGCCGTGCGAAAGAAGTAAGTGGTGCGCGGCGCGCAGCACTTCCTTCAAACCCAACTTATCGCCCGGCGCGATCAGCCCGGTTTGGTGACCCAACCCGATCGTGCATGTCGGCTCGTTGTGCGTTATCCAGTGGCGGACGCGATCGGATAGCTTGCCGGCTACCACGCGCGCATAGTCGGCAAACCAGTCGGGGCTGTCCGGGTTCAGCCAGCCGCCGCGGCAATAAAGCTCGTAGGGGTAATCCCAGTGAAATAGCGTAATAAAGGGCGTGATCCCCGCCTTGAGCAGCTCATCCACCAGCCGATCATAAAAGGAAAGGCCCTTGGGGTTGACCGCGCCCGTGCCGGAGGGCAGAACGCGCGGCCAGGAGACTGAAAACCGGTAGGCCTGCAACCCGATTTTCTTCATGAGGGCAACGTCTTCCTTGTAGCGATGGTAATGGTCGCAGGCCACGTCGCCGCTTTGGTTGTTCCAGATAGTGTTTTCCTTGCGACAGAACATGTCCCAGACTGAAGGCCCCTTGCCGTCCGCGTTGGCGCCGCCTTCAATCTGATAGGCGGCAGTGGCCGCGCCCCACAGAAAACTTTTCTTGAAGCTCATGCTGGTTCCTTTCGTTTCTGGTATTAAGGCATGCGCGGCAATATAGACCAAGAGCCGTCCGGAAAGCAATAGGCAACGGGCTCTTGCGTGGTGGAAAGGTTTGCCTTTCTTCGCCAGAAAGCCGGCGCGGACGGAGCCGCGCCCTCCCTGCGGATAGATTCCCGCGCAGACCACGCTGGAAGCGTGGCAAGCGCGGACAAGTGTTTGGCTCGCCACGCGCCGCGAGTGGAGGGCGGACCTCCGTGTCCGCCGCGCATGGAGCGTGGAGAAGGCTGCCGCAGAGTGCTTCACAGGAGATGTTGTTTATGATAAATACTTCCCGTATGAGCAAGCGAAACTGTGCCCTAATCATAGCACGCCTTTTACGCGCAGGTTTCTTTGCCAGCCTGCTCGTTTCCTGCACCACGGTGCCGGAGACCGGGCGGCGCGGACTGATGCTGATCAGTCCCGAGCAGGAAATCCAGCTTGGGATCAGCGAGTTCCGGAAGCTCAAGCAATCTACCCCTATCTGCACGGACGCCAAAACCAATGAAATGGTGCAGCGGGTTGGCCGGCGCATTGCGGCGGTGGCGCCACTGGCCAATGCCCGGTGGGAGTTTGTGGTATTTGATGATAGTAAAACGGTTAATGCCTTCTGTCTGCCGGGCGGCAAAGTGGGCGTTTATACCGGCATCATGCGCATCACGCAGGATGAAGCGGGCCTGGCCACGGTCATCGGCCATGAAGTCTCGCACGCCGTGGCGCGTCATGGCGCCGAGCGGCTCTCCCAGGGCCTGGTGGCCCAACTTGGCGGCGAGATTCTGGGCCAGGTGATCAATACCAATTCCGAAGACACGCGGCAGCTTTGGCTCCAGGTCTACGGTTTGGGTGGCGCGCTGGTCGCACTCTTGCCTTATTCCCGCTTGCAGGAATCAGAAGCTGACTTTCTTGGCCTGATTTACATGGCGCGCGCGGGCTATGACCCGCGCCAGGCCATCGAGTTCTGGAAGCGCATGGCCGCCTACGGGGCCAAGCAGGGCGGGCAGACCTTCCAATTCCTCAGCACCCATCCGCTCGACGAGGCGCGCATCCGGCAACTGGAAAAGCAACTGCCCAAAGCCCTGGCGGAATATCAACAAGCCCCGGCCCGTTGATCAGTTGTGAACTATGTCGCCAAGCTCAAGACCGGAATGAGGCTACCGGCTCTTCTGCAGAACCAGCGCGGCGCGACTGGGCAGATAGACGCTCAGGCAAGCCTGGTCGGGGCGAGCGCAGTAAGCCTGGTCGGTTGCCAGGCGGCTGTGGCCGCCAAAGAAGGGCGCGTCCGAGTCCAGGATCAGCCGGTACTCTCCCGGCGCGGCCGCCACGCGATAATCGGGATAGGATTGCGTCGGATGAAAGTTAAACAGGAATAGTAGGCCCGAGCGCTCGAAGCAAAGCACCTTGTCGGCATTGTGCTCCGCGCGCAGGCGCACGACGGGATCTTCCAACCAGCGGGTAAAGCGCGCAAGCTCAAGCATGGCCTGATCGAAATCAGCCAGGAAATGATAGACCAGGTTCGGGTCGTCCCGCAGGCGCCACTGGCGCCGGGCATAATGGTAAGACCACTGGTTGCCCTCGCGCGGAAAATCAATCCATTCCGGGTGGCCGAACTCGTTGCCCATAAAATTGAGATAGCCGTGATCGGCAGTGGCCAGCGTGATCAGGCGGATCATCTTGTGCAACGCCAAGCCGCGGTCTACGCGCAAAGTACGCTTGTCTAAGGCCATGTGGTCATACATTTCCCGCTCGATCAGCCGGAAAATGAGGGTCTGGTCGCCCACCAGGGCCTGGTCATGCGATTCGGCGTAACTGATGGTGCGCTCGTCAGCCCGGCGATTAGTCAGCTCGTGCCACAGCCCCGGCATGGACCAATCCTCGTCACGCGTGTCTTTGGTGAGCTTGATCCAGTAGTCCGGAATACCCATGGCCAGCCGGCAATCAAAACCCAGGCCGCCATGCTCGGCGGGCGCAGCCACGCCCGGCATGCCGCTCATGTCCTCCGCCACGGTCAGGGCGTCCGGACGAACCGCGTGAATGACCTCGTTGGCCAGGATTAGATAGGTAATGGCCTGTTCATCAACGGCGGAATCGAAATAATCGTTGTAAGAAGTAAAGGCCTTGCTCAGCCCATGATGCCGGTAGAGCATACTGGTAATGCCGTCGAAGCGGAAGCCGTCCACGTGGTACTCGTCCAGCCAGAACCGGCAGTTGGAGAGCAGGAAGTGCAGCACTCCGGGTTTGCCATAGTCAAAGCAGCGCGAATCCCACAGTTCGTGCACGCCGCGCGGA
>JACPGN010000266.1 GCA_016182435.1 Lentisphaerota bacterium
AAATAGCCGCATTTCGGGCATTCGACATTGCCGGCTTTACCAACCGGAACACGTGGAACATCCGCGGCCATTTCCGTTGGTCGCGGCTGGTCAGCTTTTCCGCCTCTAGCGGATCTGCTTCTGGCAGAAAGCCGCAACCGCACCGGCACAGTATGCTCGGCCTTACAGGCCGCGCATAACAGCACGGCGCCCGCCAGATTTCCCGGAGCGGCCATCTCCTCGCCGCAAGCGCACTTCCAATAAAGCTCCGGCGACGGAACGCTAAGGGTTCGGCCGCAGTCAGGACACTGAACCTGATGACCGGCATCGGCAGCATCCAGCGCCAGGTTTTGATTGCAAGCACACTTGAAATACACCGAAGCCATGGAAGCGCCCTGAATTAGACCGCTAAAGGCGGCAACCTTTCGGACGCCCCAACGGAGTGGGGCGGCTACATCTTGGAAGGCTCTTTCTGTAGCCGCGGCACTCTGCTGCCGCGTCTTTGAAATTCCTAAGCGTTGAAGTAGAGCCTCGCCGACTCGCACACTTTATGGACAGCCACGCAGTGTGTCCCGATCATCCGGCGTATCGGGACTCTACTGCGCGGCGCCTTAATACTTGCGAACGAGATAGCCACGGCCAAGGCATATTTGACAATTTAACGTCACTTCCCGACCACTCAATCCGCCCATGACCCGCCCCAAACCTTGGCAAGCCGGACATAATTCCGCGCCGCTTGGCAGAATAATAGTTCGGCCACCATTCTGAGCACACAGCGGGCAGGGCACTCGGGTTGTTTCCCTTATCGTTCGTGACCGATTTTCCAAATCTACGATAGCTTTTTGCTCGGTCCGCACGGCATAGCCCAGCCCGCCACAACGCCAGCAGCGGATTTTAGTTTCGTTGGCCGTGGCTGGCGGCGCTGACGTGGCCGGCGGTGGTGGCGGCGGTTCGGCCGACAGCCACTTGGCATACCAGCGCTGAACGGCGTTGGTGGTATTTGACCAAAGCAGCCGCCCGCCCCCATAGAATCCGGCCGAACCGTCCCGCACATTCTGCCAATCAAGGTTCGCGCTGGCCCAGAAGCCGACGGCGCCGATGGCCAGCAAGATCAGCCCCCCGAAGGCCGCTCGCAGGAACGATCTACGCCGCGAGCCGCGCGGGTGGCCGTTCGGCACGCTTCCCGGTTCCGGCAATTTCCGGCCGCAGTCCCGGCAATGGACTGCGGTCGGAACGTTTTCGGCGCCACAGGTTGGACAAACTCTGATCATCAGGCCCGCCGGTTATTTCAGGCTGGAGATAATGCTGATCATCGGCAAGAACATGGCGATAACGATCGTCCCCACGACCACGGCCAGGAAGATAATCAGAATAGGCTCGATGATCGAGGTCAGGCCATCCACGGTGGCGTCCACTTCCGTGTCATAGGTGTCGGCAATTTTAACAAGCATCTCCGGCAACCGCCCGGTTTCTTCGCCCACGGTAATCATGCTGACCACCATGCTGGGAAACACGCGCGCGGATTCCAGCGGCACGGCCATGGTTTCGCCTTCCTTGATGCTGTCATGCACGGCCTGCACCGCGCGGGAGACGACCTCATTGCCGGCCGTCTCGCGGACGATGGTCAAGGCCTGTAAAATCTGCACCCCGGAGCTCAAGAGCGTTCCGAGCGTGCGCGCGAAGCGCGACACGTTGACGCGCAAAACCAGGCTACCGAAAATGGGCGCGCGCAGGGTGAGCTTATCCAGGAGCAGGCGGCCGAAACGGCTGCGGCCAAAGAGTTTAAACGACACAATCACGCCCGCAATTACCCCAATTATCGGAAGAAAGCGCTGGACCATGGTATTGCTGGCGGCGATCACAAACTGAGTCAGGGCGGGCATTTCCTTGCCCTTGCCCAGACCTTCCTTAAAAACCTCCGTGAACTTTGGAATCACGCCGACCATTAGAAAGGTGGTAATCCCCAGGGCCATGACCAGCACGACAATCGGGTAGATCATGGCGCCGCGCACGCGCGCCCTGATTTTCTCGGCCTTTTCCACAAATTCGGTCAGGCGGCTCAGGGTCACCTGCAACACGCCGCCGACTTCGCCGGCTTTGACCATATTGACGAACAGCTTGTCAAAGACCCGCGGATGCTGACTGAGCGCTTCGGCAAAGGTGCTGCCGCCCTCAACCGCTTCGCTCAACTCGCCGATAATTTCCTTCAAGCCGGCGCTGGGTTCCTGCTTCTGGAGAATCTGCAGGGCCCGCAGCAGCGGCACCTGCGCATCAATCAGGGTGGAAAGCTGGCGGGTCAATATCGCCAATTGCCGGCGTTTAACGCGCCGGCGCAGGAACTTGGGCAGTGGTATTGACAGGTTGACGTTCAAGCCGCGGCCGGCCGGGGGGCGCGCGTGTTGCCCGGCGCCGGCCGAGCGCCGGGCCGCGACCGGGACCGCGAGCACCTCTTCGATTGCGGCGGGATTAAGCTTCAACTCGCGCAGTTTAACCAGCACGGCCGGCCGGCTGGCAGCCTCCAGCACGCCGCTGGTTTCTTTCCCGGCGGAATCCGTGGCCGTATAGCGGTACTTAGGCATGGCAGCGAGAATTTTGTAGCCGTCGGACGTTAGGCCGACGTCTGCGCAGGTCAGCGCGCGGCCGCGCGCGTCTGCTTAGCTTCGGCTTGCGCTACGGGTTGCTTCTTCTTTTTATCCACGGGCATAATGTTGACCCATTCCAGAATTGCCATGGGCGCCCGATCGCCGCGGCGTGGAGCAAGCTGGATAATCCGCGTGTAGCCGCCGGCGCGGTCCTGGCACTTTGGCGCAATCTGCTCGAAGAGCATTTTAACCGTTGGCCCCCGCCGGAGCGTCGCGAGGGCCTTGCGCCGCGCGGGCAGAGCGCCGCGGCGGGCCAGCGTGACCATGCGCTCAGCCAGGCTGCGGGCGGCCTTGGCGCGGGCCAGGGTCGTAACAATGCGCTTTTCTTCGATCAGGCTGCCCACCAGGAAGGCCAGCAGCGCTCGCCGGTGCGCGGTTGAGCGCCCAAAGGTAGTTGAGATCACATGATGGCGCATGGCGCTTCCTCGAGAATTTTTGGGGCGAGAAAAACCTTCCTCGGCCCTTGCTTATTCTTTCTCCTTCTTGGCCGGAGCGCTCAAGGGCGCGGCGGCAGGCAATGTTTCGGCGCGGTGCGTCAGCAAATCGGGCTCGAACTTCATGCCCATGCTCAGGCCCAGTTCGTGCAGGCGCTCTTCGATTTCGTGCAGGGATTTCTTGCCGAAGTTGCGGTACTTGAGCATTTCCGCTTCGGTCTTCTGGGCCAACTCGCCGACGGTGAGAATATTGGCGTTGTTCAGGCAGTTGGCCGCGCGGACACTGAGTTCAATCTCATTTACGCTCATATTGAGCTTGTTCCGCAGATCCTCGCGTTCGCGGTCCACGGTTTTTTCATCGTGCTCGAATTCGATCAGGTCCTCATCGTAGTTGACAAACACGTCCAGGTGATGGCGCAAGATGGCCGCCGAGCGGATCATGGCCATATCAGGGCTAATGCGCTCGTCCGTCCAGATTTCCATAATCAGCTTCTCATAATCGGTGCGCCGGCCGACGCGCACATTTTCCACCGTATAATTGACCCGCTGGACGGGCGAATAAATGCAGTCAATCGGGATGACGCCGATTTCCTGTTCTTTCTGG
>JACPGN010000042.1 GCA_016182435.1 Lentisphaerota bacterium
GCTGGGCGTCCGTCCGGACCAGGTTGTGGACTTCCTGGCGCTGACCGGCGACAGCTCCGACAATATTCCCGGTGTGCCGGGCATCGGCGCCAAGACCGCGGTCAAATTGCTTCAGCAATGGCAATCGCTGGCAAACGCCCTGGACCATGCCGGGCTCCTCGAGCCGGAAAAGGTGCGGCGGACCCTCGTGGAACATCGCGGACTTGCCACGCGCAATCAGGCCATGCTCCGGCTTGATACCAGTCTCGATAGCGCGAAAACGCTCTCCGACTTGGCCGCGCGGCCGCCGGATGCGCGGCGTCTGCTGGCATTATACAAAGAACTGGAGTTTCACACGCTGGCCCAAGCCTTGCAAGAACCCACGCTGTTCTAAAGGGCGCGAAATTAGAAATTCGAAATCAGGCTGAAAATTTTTATTCTATGCAAATTTCCAGTTTCCAATTTCGGCGTTCCGTAAACGCTGGCAAAATCCTGCTGGCCGTGCTGGGATTGGCGGCTTTATTTGCCGCGGGTCTGACTATCCGGCGCGCGGTGCTTTCCGCCCAGTTTGCGCAGTATGGGCGGCCTTTGCCGTTCAACATGGAAAGCGCGCTGGAATTCCGTTACGTCCGCATGCTCTTTGAAACCGGGCGCATCCCTCAGCGCGATAAAGCCGTCCAGGCGCCCGAAGGTGTTGTGGTGCGCGAGACCTATACCCTGGGCGCCGAATATGTTTATGCAGCGCTGGCCCGTTTGTTTCCCAGCGCAGTTCCGCTGGATGAACGCGTGCGTTGGATTGCCGCCGCCTGGTTCTGCCTGGGCATTCCGCTCATGAGCCTGTGGCTGTGGGCCTGGACCAGGTCGCTCTGGGCGGGCGCTCTTGCCGGCGCCTATTACGCCGTGGCGCTCGCCGCCGTTATGCGCTCGACCGGCCAGGAGCTCTCTCATGAAAATTTTGCCTTGCCCCTGTTGATTGCGCACTGGGCCATGCTGGCGCTGGCCAACCGGGCCAAAGGGCGCGGAGCTTTTTTTCTGTTGGCGCTGCTTTCCGCGCTCGCGCTCGCCTGCGCCGCGGCGACCTGGGACTTGATTCAATATTACATCATCCTCTGGGCGGTTGGCCATTATATCCGGTTTGTGGCCGGAGCATATTTCCGCGAGGAGCGCCGGCGCCTGGCGTGGTGGCTGACCCTGCTGGCCCTCGGCGGCGCTGGAGCGCTGAACCCCTATCTGCGTGCGCACGCCTTCCTGGGTTCGTATGCCATGCTGCTGATCTATGGCGTGGCTTTGGGTTTGCTCGCCGAGCGCTTACTCCGCGGGAGCAATGGGGAAACGGGGAGCGGGAGAAACGGAGAGTCGGCGACAGTGTCACATTCGGAATCGCCGTTTCGCCGGTTCACCGGTTCGTGTCGGCGGACACCCCTGCTGGCGCTGGTGGCCCTGTTGCCGCTCATTTTGGGCGCGTTCTGGAGCCATACCTATGGCGAAACCTACAGCCATTTTCTCGAACTGCTTTGGGCTAAGCTGCGCTTCCTCAACCATAAGCCCGCGGATCCGGCGCTCCTGACCTTTGACCAGCGCATCCTCTGGACGGCCCCCTTAAATTCTTCAACTTTTCTGTTGACAGCCAATCTATTTCCTGCGACACTGCCCTTGTCTTTATTGGCAGGTACCATCGCCTTTTTTCATTCACGAACGCACCCAGATCCCGAAATCACTCAACTGCTGGGCTTTACAGTTGTTACGCTGCCCGTCTTTGTGCTTTTCATGCGGTTTCATGTGTTCCTGATCCTGGGGTTGGCCGCGCTGCTGGGCTGGTCAGGTTACTGGGTTTTCGTTAAACGCAGTTTGCTCCGCTGGCTTCTCCTGGTGCTGTTGCTTTCCGGGCTGGGGGTGGAAGCCGCGCAGGTGCTCGGTTACCCACTGCGCTGGGGCAGCCGGGGGGGGTACCTCAAGGAAAAACAGGAACTGACCCAATGGCTGCGCGCTAACACGGCCGGCGAGAGCGTGCTGGCTAATTTCGGTTTGAGCGCTTTTTTGCTGACTTATGCTGATTGTCCCATTGTGCTGCACCCTAAATTCGAATCACTGGTTATGCGTGAGCGCGTGCGCGCCTATGGCGAGGCTCTGTTCACTGCCGACGAGGCCGGCTTGCGCGCCTGGATGGAACCCTTGCGCGTCCCGTATTATATCTTTGCGCGCGGAGAGTTTGCCGATATTCAGCCGGAATCCCAGATGCGCTACTTCGTGAATGCCTTGAAGGCGCCGGCTTTTGCCGCCGCCCGCGGGTTTGAAGAACGCCCGGAGCAGCTCCGCTTTTTCCGCTTGTTGTGGGAGAATGCCAAGTACCGCGTGTTCCGCGTCATTACGCGCGCCGATGAGCGCGCCGCCCGGGACCTGGCAACGGAGGCGGCGCTGGCCTTGCGCGGCGGGAACGTGCCGGAGGCCGAAAACAAGGCGAGCCAGGCCTTGATGTATGACCCCCAGAATACAAATGCCATGCAGGTCATCCTGCACACGCAAGACGCTCGCGCCGCCGCGGGCAATCGCTGAGTAAATGCAGTTATGGCCGCCGACACTCCCAGCAAGCAAACGATAGCCCCGCGCGGCGCCTGGCTGCGCCTTTGCCTTACCGGCGGCCTGGCTTGCGGGAAAAGCCTGGTGGGCGCGTTCCTGCAGAGCCGGGGCGTCGCCGTGATCGAAGCGGATGAAGTCTGCCATGATCTGCTGCGCTTGGGCGCGCCGCTGTTTGAAAAAGTAGTGGCCGCCTTTGGCCGCGCGATTATTGCCGCCGATGGCGCAATTGACCGCGCGGCTTTAGGAACCCGCGTGTTCGGCGATGACGCGGCGCTTAAGGAGTTGAACGCGCTCTTACATCCGGCGGCGCAAGCGGCGGGTACGCCGCTTGCCGTCCAACGCCAACGCCTGCGCGCGAAAGGATTCAGCGAAAATGAAATTCAGGACCGGCTCGCCGCCCAATGGCCGGTGGAAGAGAAAATGAAACGCGCGGACTATGTGATTTTTAATTCCGGCAGCCAGGAATGTGTCCAACAGCAAACCGTTCGAGTAATGCAACAGCTCGAGAAACAAGTGGAGATGAGCGATGGAAGATAAACACAACATGAATGAAAACAAATCCCGGCGCTCAGCTCAGACCCTGCGCCCTCCGCGGGGGCGCCCGACCATGTCTAAGATTTACGTGGAAAATAGCGCCTCGCCGCCAATCCGGCAGAGCCATGATAATGTTGCTTCCGCTACCTTAAATAACGCAAACGCCACTACGCCCACTACCGCGCCTTCGGCGAATGCGCTCAAGCCCAATGGAAATGCCGTCAACGGCAACGTCAATAACTCTACCGTCCGCGCCGCGCCCCCGGTGGCCGCCGGACGGGGTAAGGGGACGACCCTGCATCTCTCCGAACTCCAGCGGAAACCGGTGCCGGAGCTCAATGCCCTGGCGGCCGGCTATGGCCTGGTGGACCTGGGCGCCCTGCGCAAGCACGAGTTGATCTTCGAAATTCTCAAGGCCAATGCCTACCTGCAGGGCACGATTTTCGGCAAGGGGGTCCTCGAAATCCTCATGGACGGGTTCGGCTTCCTGCGCTCGCCCAATTACAATTACCTGCCCTGCCCGGAGGATATTTACATATCGCCCTCGCAGATCCGGCGCTTTGCCCTGCGCACCGGCGACACGGTCGAAGGCGAAATCCGCTCGCCCAAAGACAAGGAGCGTTTTTTTGCGCTGTTGCGCGTGGACAAGGTGAACGATGGCGATCCGGAAAAGAACGGCCGCAAGGTTCCCTTTGAGAACCTGACGCCGCTCTTCCCCAACCGGCGCTTTATTCTGGAACGGGAGCCGGAAGAAACATCCATGCGCGTCATGGATATCTTCACGCCCATCGGCATGGGCCAGCGCGGCGTGATCGTGGCGCCGCCGCGCACCGGGAAAACCGTGCTCTTGCAGAAAATAGCCAACAGCATTTCCAAGAATCATGCCGAGGTCTACCTGATCGTTCTGCTGATTGACGAGCGGCCGGAGGAAGTAACCGACATGGAGCGGCATACCACCGCCCACGTGTTGAGCTCCACCTTCGATGAGCCGCCCGAGCGGCATATCCAGGTGGCCGAGATGGTCATTGAGATGGCCAAGCGCATGGTGGAATGCGGCCGGGATGTGGTCATCCTGCTGGACAGCATCACCCGCCTGGCGCGGGCCTACAATACCATGGAGCCGCACAGCGGCAAGATCCTGTCGGGGGGCGTGGATTCCAACGCCTTGCACAAGCCCAAACGGTTCTTTGGCGCCGCCCGCAAAGTTGAGGAAGGCGGCAGCCTGACCATCATTGCCACCGCCCTGGTGGACACCGGCAGCCGCATGGACGAGGTGATCTTTGAAGAATTCAAGGGTACCGGCAACATGGAACTTTGCCTGGACCGGCACCTCGTGGATAAACGCGTCTTCCCGGCCATTAATATTGAAAAATCAGGAACGCGCAAAGAGGAGTTGCTCCTGCACCCGGACGAGCTGAACCGCATCTGGATTCTGCGCAAGGCCCTGAACGGCGTTCCGCCGGTCGAATCCATGGAGCTGGTGGTCAGCAAGCTGAAAAAGACCAAGAGCAATGTCGAGTTCCTGATCACGATGAAAGAGTGAGAAGTAATGAAATGGAATAGAAGTTCACAGTTCACAGTTTATGGAACATCGAAATTAGAAATTGGAAATTGGCTTGAAATCAGGATATGCTCTTCCCAATTTCGGTATTCATTTAACTCTTAACCGTGAACTCTGAACGGTGAACCGTGAATTGAGGAACTGCCCCATCATGAAAGTCAAAGTGGAAAAGGCCGGGCCATGCCGGAAAATACTTGAGGTGATTGTGCCGGCCGAGACCGTCGAGGCGGAATACAAGACGGCGCTCGCGGCGTTTGTGAAAAGCGCGCGCGTGCCGGGCTTCCGGCCGGGGCGCTCGCCGCCGGCGCTGGTCGAGCGCCGCTACGCCCGGGAAATTGATGAAAGTGTTCGGGATGCCCTGGTGGCGCGAACCTACCCGGAAGCGCTGAAGCGCGCAACGCTCGACCCCGTGGCCGTCCTGGATTTGAACGTTACGCTCAAACGCAATGAGGACGCAACCTATAAGGTTACCCTGGATGTCCCGCCCGAGTTCAAATTGCCGAAATATAAGGGCATCAGCCTCAAGCAAAACCAGGTGCGCGTGGCGGAAGAGGCTGTTCAACAAGCGCTGGAAAAATTGCTTGAGCGTCAGGCGTCTTTTGAGGCGGTGGAGGGGCGCACTGTCCTCAAGGGTGACGCGGTGCAGGTTGATTTTGAAGGCCGGGTTGACGGCAAACCGCTCGCGGAGCTGGGCAAGCGCGTGAGCGGCCTCGCGCAAGCCAGGGATTTGTGGGTCATGGCGGACGAAAACGCTTCCCTGCCCGGATTTGGCGCGGCGCTCATAGGCCTTGCCGTCGGCGCGGATCGGGAGATCACGGTCGCTTTCCCAGCCGATTTCAAAATCCGGGAATTGGCCGGCAAGACGGCGATCTACCAGGCGCGGGTTAAAGCCGTCCGCGCCAAGCGGATGCCGGCCCTGGATGCGGAGTTCCTGAAAAAAGCCGGGGTGGAATCGGAGACCGAGCTGCGCGGCAAGCTGAAAGAATCGTTAGCGCAGGAAGCTGAACGGCTTGAAAAGGAACGGCGCAAGGAAGAAATTGTCAGGTACCTGCTGGCGCGGACTGCGCTGGAACTGCCCGAAACGCTGGTGCAGGAAGAAATCCACCACCAGTTTTCCTCGCTGGTCCGCCAGAATCTGCTGCGGGGCGTCTCCCGCGAGATCCTGGCCGAGAAGAGGGCTGACCTCCTGAGCAATGCGACGAGCACGGCCACTGAAAAAGTAAAGCTGGGCTATATCCTGCACCGGATCGCCGAGGAAGAAAAGATCACGGTGGCCGACGCGGAACTTGATGGTTTTGTGGAGTCCCTGGCCCAGCGCTTTTCCATGGCGGTTTCCCAGTTGCGCCAGGAATTGGAGGAAAAAAAGGAGCTGGATTCAATCCGGCGCCAGTTGCGCGCGGATAAGACGCTCGACTTTCTGCTGGCGCACGCCGGCGCCGAAGAAGCGGGCCTGTTCAGCCGCTTGACCGGCCGTTGACGCGAAAGCGGGAATCCAGTATTGATTTTTCTGGATTCCCAATCAGGTCGGGAATGACAATTACCCCCCACCCAATAACGGGTTGCCGGAAATCGCAAATCGAAAATCATAAACGAGGTGCATTATGGACACGCAGAGCCAGATGTTGGTGCCGATGGTCGTGGAGCAAACCGGGCGCGGTGAACGGGCCTATGATATCTATTCGCGGTTGTTGAAGGATCGGATCATCTTTCTGGGAACAGTCATTTCTGACGAGGTCAGCAGTCTGGTCGTGGGGCATGGCCATTTATGACACCATCCAGTTTCTCAAGTGCGATGTGGCCACCTATTGCGTGGGCCAGGCGGCCAGCATGGGCTCCATCCTGCTGGCCGCCGGGACGCGGGGCAAACGCTTTGCCCTGCCGCACGCCCGGATTATGATGCATCAGCCCTGGGGTGGGGTGCAAGGGGCGGCGGCCGATATCAGTATCCAGGCCCAGGAAATCCTGAGGATTCGCGATATCCTTAACGGCCTGCTGGCCAAACATACCCTCAAGCCCGTCGAGGTCGTCGCCAAGGATACCGACCGGGATTTCTTCATGTCCCCGGAGGAAGCTAAAAATTACGGCTTGGTGGACGAGGTGCTCATCGGGCGTAAAGCGCCGGAAGTTAAGACATAAGTTGGAGGTTATTCATGGCCAGACGCAACTTGCCGGCTTGTTCTTTTTGCGGGCGGACCCGCGACCAGGTCACTCAATTGCTCATCGGTTCAGGTTCCAATATCTGTGATGCCTGTATCGAGGAGTGCCGCAAGATTCTAAGCGAACAGCCCTTGAGCGCCGGAGCGTTCAGCGCCCCGCTGCTCAAGGTGCCCAAGCCGCACGAGATCAAGGCCTTTCTGGACGGCTATGTCGTCGGCCAGGAATATGCCAAGAAGGCTCTCGCCGTGGCGGTGCATAATCATTATAAACGCCTGACGCAGAGCGCCCGTTTCCCCGCCGGCGACCCCCTTGCCGGCGTCGAAATCCAGAAAAGTAATATCCTCTTCATTGGGCCGACCGGTTGCGGCAAAACGCTCCTGGCCCAGACCCTGGCGCGCCTCCTGGATGTGCCCTTCAGTATTTCAGATGCCACTCCGCTCACCGAGGCCGGCTATGTAGGCGAGGACGTGGAAAATGTGCTCTTGCGCCTGATTCAGGCCGCCAATATGGATGTGGCCCGGGCGGAACGCGGCATTGTCTATATAGACGAGATTGACAAAATTGGCCGTAAAGCCGAGAACGTTTCCATCACCCGCGATGTATCCGGCGAAGGCGTGCAGCAGGCCCTCCTGAAAATCCTGGAAGGCACCATTGCCAATGTGCCGGCCCACGGCGGCCGCAAGCATCCCCAGGAGCAGTTCATCAAGATTAATACCGAGGGCATCCTCTTCATTTGCGGGGGCGCCTTTGTCGGGCTGGAGGAGATTGTGCGGCGCCGGCTGGGCGCGCGCGCGATTGGTTTTATCAAGCCGCCGGCCGGGGAAGCGCCGGGCAAGCAGAGCCGTAATCCGCTCAAGGCGGTGGAACCCGAAGACCTGATCCGCTACGGCCTGATCCCGGAATTTGTGGGCCGTCTGCCGGTGGTCGTGGCCCTGGATGAATTAGCCGAAGATGACCTGGTGCGCGTGCTCACCGAGCCCAGAAACAGCATGATCCGCCAGTATGAAAAGCTGATGGCCATGGAGAATATCAAACTCTCCTTTGTGCCCGGCGCCCTGCGCGAACTGGCCCGTCTGGCCGTGCGCAAGAAGACCGGCGCGCGCGGGCTGCGTTCCATCCTGGAACGGATCATGCTGGATATAATGTATGAAGCGCCGCGGCAGTCGCATGCGCGCGCCTGCCAGATTACTAAAACGGCCATTAATGCGCACTACGCCGCCGATGAGCAGGACCGCCAGACCGCCTGAGGGCGGATGACCAAACAGCCCATATTCGTTGATTCGTTAATTTGATGATTCGTAATCCCGTTCCTGGTCCTTTGTCCTTGGATTTACCAATCAACCAATCAACTAATCATCGAATTATCTGTTTTCCTGGCATCCGTCCTCAGGTTTCCTTCAACGGTCCGACCGCTTGGTTCCGGTCATTCAGGGTCAGGATCAAGGGACGGTGCCGGCGGGCTTCGTCGGTTGGCACCGCGCTGAACGCCAGGATTACCAGGGAATCGCCGACGTTGCCCAGGCGCGCGGCCGGCCCGTTCAGGCAGATCACGCCATCGCCGGGTTTGCCCGGAATGACATACGTCTCAAACCGGTTGGTATTGGCCAGGTTCGCCACCAGCACCTTTTCATAAGGCAAAAGTTTGACGGCGTCCATCAGGTTGCGGTCAATGGTCAGGCTGCCTTCATAGTCCGGCCGGACGTGCGTAATGCGCGCCAGATGCAATTTGGATTTTAACATGGTCGAAAACATGACGTTGACTCCTTTAAGCCTGAATGGAAACTTCGAAAGCGGATAATATAATGATCACCGACCGTAAAAGCAAGTATTGCTCTCAAAGGCGCGCTCTGAGGGCCGGCCTGGCTTTAGCCGCCGCGGTGCTCCTGGCCTTGAGCCTTCCGGCCCGCGAGGTGGTCATCACCCTGCTGCATACCACCGACGTGCATGGCCGCGTGGCGCCCGTCCGGTCGGAGCGCGAGTTGAAACTGGGCGGCGGGCTGCTGCGCTGCGCCACGCTCATCCGGGAGATTCGCGGCCGGGAGCCCAATGTAATCCTCGTGGACTGCGGCGACCTGTTTCAGGGCACGGCGGAAAGTTTTTTATCGCGGAACCGGATTATCGCGGAAGCGGTGCAATACTTGCGCTACGACGCCTTAGTAACCGGTAACCATGAATTTGACGGCGGGGTGAATGCGCTCCGCGAGTTCTATAAACAGGCGCAAACACCAGTGCTGGCGGTCAATATCAAGTCGGAGCAGGACCCGGCCCTGCCCGGGGCGCAGGCCTTCGTCTGTAAGGACTTGGACGGCGTGCGCGTGGCGATTATCGGGCTTACCACGCCGCTCATTCCCCAGTGGTCGCGGCCGCCTCTGCTGGGCGATGTGACCGTGGAAACTTCCCTGAAGGCGCTGCATCGGGTTATGCCCAAAGTGCGCGCCGCGAAGCCCGATATCCTGGTGCTGGCGGCGCACCAGGGCCTTCGGGAATGGGGCGATAGCCAGGCCAATGAAATTCGCGCCATTGCCCAGGCCTTCCCCGAATTTGATCTTATCCTGGGCGGGCACACCCACCAGGCCGTGGAATGGGAAACCGTGAATGGCGTGGCCTATACGCAAGCCGGGAACTACGCTCTCTGGCTCGGCGTTGCGCGGCTGGTCTTTGATACCCAGGCGCGCCGGATAAAATCAAGGAAAATTCAACTGCTCGCCGTGGATTCCACCGTGCCGCCCGACAAGACTCTTGCCCAGCAACTCTCCGCGCCTTTGGCGGAAGCCAAAAAATATCTTGACCAGGAGGTGGGCGAAACCAGCGTTGAGTTAAAGACAACTTCGCCCTTCCCCGGTCAATCCGCCATTCAGACTTTGATCGCCAGCGCCATTGCCGAGCAAGTTCAAGCGCAGGTGGTGATTCATCGGGCTTTGTCCGAGGCCTCGCTGCGCCCCGGACGCATTACCATGCGGGACGTCTGGCGGATTGTGCCCTATGACAATTATATCGGCGTGGCGCACCTGACGCTCGCGGAGCTTCGCGCGATCCTGGAAGAAAACAGCGAGTTCTACGACTCTAAGGATTTTCGGGGAGTCTATGGCTTGACCTATAACCTGAAAGTCCGCGCCGCGCCCGGAACACGCGTTACTAATATCCGGTTGACTCGCAAACCTAAGGCCAACCACGAAAAAGAATCGGGGGACAAGCGCCTTCGGGTGGCGTTCAACAGCTACGACATGGCCTCCGCCGGCGGCAAGTTGTTGCGCCTGCGCGATATTGTGGACCGCCGCGCAGCGCGCCTGGAAGAGCATCTGGATATGAATACCCGTGATGCCCTCATCGCTTATCTGCGAAAGCATCGGCCACTCAATATCGAGGCGCGGCCGGGGGCAGAGGTCAGCGGCAAGCAGAAATAGCGTTTCTTTTTGGACGGCCCGCGATAGAATTGCCCATACGTCGGATTAGACCTGTCTGACCCAATGCGGGCTATGCCCACAACCGAAATAAATGTAGGAGCCTCGCCCCGTCGAGGCGATCTTATCGCGCCAGCGGTGTGGCGCTCCTACAATTTTCTTGTTATTTATGACGGTACCAGGTGTTCAAGGTACTATTGAGTCCTATATGAGCCAGGAATGGATTGTCATCGCCGGCGCCCGCGAGCATAACCTCAAGAACATTACCGTGCGCCTGCCGCGCAACCGGCTGACGGTCATAACAGGTTTAAGCGGTTCCGGGAAGTCATCGCTGGCGTTTGACACCCTGTATGCCGAGGGCCAGCGCAAGTACGTGGAAAGTCTTTCGGCCTACGCCCGCCAGTTCCTGGAACAGATGCAGAAGCCGGACGTGGACTATATCGAAGGGCTTTCCCCGGCTATTTCCATTGAACAGCGCACGGCCGGGTCCAACCCGCGCTCCATCGTCGCCACCAGCACGGAGATTCACGATTACCTGCGGCTGCTCTACGCCACCATCGGCCGTCAGCATTGTCCGCGCTGCTCCTCCCCGGTGGCGCGGCAGAGCGCCGAGGAAATCGTGGAGCGCCTGCTCAAGCTGCCCGCGCGGACCAAGTTGAGCTTGCTCGCCCCCCTGGTGCGCGCGCGCAAGGGCCGGCATGAGGAAGTTTTCGAGAGCGCGCGGCGCCAGGGGTTCGTGCGCGTGCGCGTGGATGGCGCGCTGCTGGAATTGGATGCCGTGAGCGACATTCCATTGACTTGGTGGTTGACCGCCTGATTATTACCAGCCTGATCCGCGTGCGCCTGACGGATTCCACCGAACTGGCCCTGCGCCAGGGCGGCGGCCTGATGATCGCGCTCCACCAGGAAGCCAACGGCCAGTGGCGCGAGACGCTCTATTCCGAAAAGCACGCCTGTGCGCGTTGCGGCATCAGCTTCGAGCCGCCGACCCCCCGCCATTTTTCATTTAACAGTCCCTACGGCGCCTGTCCCACCTGCTCCGGGCTGGGCGCGCGTCTGGTCTTTGACGAGGCGTTGGTCGTGCCCAATCGCGAGCGCTCAATCGAAAAAGGGGCCATTCATGCCTGGCGCCGCGGCGGACGCCGGCTGATCATCTATTACAACGGACTGTTGCGCGCCCTGGCGGCCCATTATGATTTCAGCCTGAACACGCCCTTCCAGGAACTGAGCGGGACCATTCAGAAAATTCTGTTTTATGGTTCGGGCGCTGAAACCATTTCCTTCGGTTATTGGCGCCGCGGCGCCTGGCATAAACTGGTCAAACCGTTTGAGGGCATCCTGCCCAACCTGGCGCGCCGCTATGCGCAAACGGACAGCGAGTTCACCAAAAAGCGGCTCCAACAGTACATGAGCCGCCGGCCGTGCGCCGACTGCAAGGGCGCGCGCCTGAAGCCGGAGGTCCTGGCCTGCACGATCGCGGGAAAATCAATTGTGGATGTGTGCCGGATGTCGGTAAGCATCGCCCGCGACTTTTTTGAGCGCCTGGAGCTCGACAGCCAGGAACAGGCCAAGGCGCGCGAGGTGCTTAAGGAAATCCGCCAGCGCCTGCAGTTCCTGGCCAACGTGGGGTTGCCTTACCTTACCCTCGATCGTGAAAGCGGCACGCTTTCGGGCGGCGAAGCGCAGCGCATCCGGCTGGCAACCCAGATCGGCGGCGGACTGGTGGGCGTGCTCTATGTGCTGGATGAGCCCAGCATCGGCCTGCATCACCGCGATAACCAGCGCCTGGTCAGCACGCTGAAAAACCTGCGCGACCTGGGCAATACCGTGGTAGTCGTGGAGCACGACGAGGATACGATCCGCCAGGCCGATTACGTTCTGGATCTCGGGCCCGGCGCGGGCCGGCACGGCGGCGAGGTCGTGTTCGCCGGGAAAGTGCCCGAGCTGTTGGCCAATCCCAACTCGCTCACCGCCCGCTACTTGAATGGGTTGCTGACCATTGCCATCCCGCTGGAACGCAAGACGCCCCGGGGCGAATTGGGCCGCCTGACCATTAGCGGCGCCTGTGAAAATAATCTGAAAAACATCACGGTCAGCATTCCCTTGGGTTTGTTTGTTTGCGTCACGGGCGTCTCCGGCAGCGGCAAGAGCACGCTCATTGACGATATCCTGCGCCGCGCGCTCTTCCGCAAGTTCTACGCCTCCAAAGAGCAGCCGGGAAAGTTCCGGGAGATCAAGGGCATGGAGCGCTTGGACAAGGTAGTGGTGATTGATCAGTCGCCCATCGGCCGAACGCCGCGCAGCAACCCGGCGACCTACACGGGCGCTTTCACGCTGATCCGCGCCCTGTTCGCCGGTCTGCCCGCTTCCAAGGTGCGGGGCTTTGGCCCCGGCCGTTACAGTTTTAATGTCAAGGGCGGCCGCTGCGAAGCCTGCCGCGGCGACGGCATCCTGCGGATCGAAATGCATTTTCTGCCGGATGTCTATGTCACTTGCGAGCAGTGCCGCGGCCGGCGCTATAACCGCGAGACTCTGGAAGTCCACTATGCCGGCAAATCAATTGCCGAGGTGCTGGCCATGACCATAGACGAAGCCCTGGAATTCTTCAGCCGCGTCCCGGCGCTCAAGCAGAAGCTCAAAACGCTCTCGGAAGTCGGGCTCGGCTATGTCCAATTGGGCCAATCCGCTACCACGCTTTCCGGCGGGGAGGCCCAGCGCTTGAAACTCTCCAGCGAGCTTAGCCGCAAAGCCACCGGGCGAACGCTCTATCTGCTGGATGAGCCGACTACGGGTCTCCATTTTGCCGATATCCAGAAACTGCTCGACGTGCTGCACCGGCTGCGTGATGCCGGCAACACGGTCGTGGTCATCGAACACAATGTCGAGGTGATCAAGACGGCCGATTACATCATTGACCTGGGGCCGGAAGGCGGCGACGAAGGCGGCCAGGTCGTTGCCTTTGGCACGCCGGAAGAAATCGCCGGGTGTGAGCGCTCTTATACCGGAGAGCTCCTGCGACGAGTGCTCGCGGCGGGAAAACGCTACCCGGCGCTAAACGGGAAAACTATCGCGCTGCAGGCGGGCAGTGTCTCCGCCGTGGCTACATGAAACAGTCGCCCTGCTCGCGGCCTAATTTCATGCTAAGGAATTTCAATGTTATTCCCTCTCCCCTGGGAGAGGGATAGGGTGAGGGGTGTCTGGCGGTTGCCCCTCACCCGATCCCGCTACGCGGGATCGACCTCTCCCGAGGGAGAGGTGAAACAGTTGCCGTTCCTACGGCCTAATTTCAATCCGGGGAAACCTTCGCGCCGCAGGCGCACGGGCACGGCCGCGTTGTAGGCGTTGAAGAACGCGGCCACGTCAGGCTTGCCGGACAAGCCCGCTATGCCACGGTTCGCGCTAATTTCCGGTAGTACCCCACGCCGGATTCGCCCCCGGCAAACACGAACTCGGGCTCGCCATCGGCGTCCAAGTCCAGAAGTCGGTCGTGGATGGAGAAGCAGCCGATCTCGATTCGAACGCTTTCCAGTCCGCCGCTTGCGGCCCGCCTGAAGACATGCGCCGCGAAATTCTCGGCCTGAACCGCGATGATGAGCTCCGGCTTCCCGTCCCCATCCAGATCAATGGCCTGCATCTGCACATGATCCTGGATCCTGATCGTAAGGGCCACTCCTCCTGTCTCCAACGGCCGTGGAGGATCGAGGACCGGAACTCCATTCATGTCAGGTCCCCGGTTCCGCAACCAGTAGATTCCGCCTCCCGGCCGCGGATCTGTGTTAATGCCGAGTTGGTAGGTTCCGCCGCCCACTACCAGATCCTCCAGGCCGTCGCCGTCCACGTCGAAACCCACGGCGCTGACCCGGTTATGGATCTTGATCACCGCCCCGGCGGCGTCGCGGAGCGGTCCCACCGACTCCATGGTGAAGCGGCTGGCCGCACCCAGCGGCCGGCGCTCGATAAGAAGATAGAGGAGCCCCCGGTCCGTGCCCACAATGAGGTGCTGCTTTCCGCTCCCGTCGAAGTCCCAGCGGCTGACCCGGTGGAAGCCCCAGTCCTTTCCGGCTTGGGGATCCGTCTCGCCCTCCACGGCGAAAATGCCGTTCTGGTCGCGAAGCAGGTCCTGCCTGCCCGAAAGAAGCACCTCGCCCTGCTCCATGCGCACCTCGCGCACCGCGAACCGATTGGGACAGTCGAGGACAAAGCGTCTGCCGGTGTCCTTTTCATGGAGGATCTCCGTGAAATTGTAAGCGATGGCGGGCACATGAT
>JACPGN010000043.1 GCA_016182435.1 Lentisphaerota bacterium
AGCGCCCCGACCGATTCGCCGTAGCCCAACCCCTCATAAGCGCCGGCGATCAGCGCCAGGTTAATATACCGGCCGGTTTCCTGCCAGATGCCGAACTGGCCCTCAGCCACGTAGCGGCGCACGTCCTCGCCGCTCTGACCCTGGAAGGCAAACTCCCAGTCATGAATGATCCCGGCCCCATTAGTCGCCAGGTGGGTGAGCCAGCCGGCTTCCATGAGCTTAATCAGAACCGGCGCCAAGCCGTTCTTGATCGTGTGGGCGCCAAAGGCCAGCATGACCGAGCGTCCGGAGCGCCGCGCCTGGCGCACGCGCGCGGCGGCTTCCTGCACCTTGGCCAACTGCTCCCCGGTCAAAGCTCTAACCGTGCCGGGCAAGACGCAATCGCGTTCAATCGCGATCTTGTTCTCGCGCTCACTGAGCGGCTTGATGACTAACTTGCTGCGGTTAAATTGCGGGTAAGGCATGGCGGCGCCTTCACGGTTCACGGTTCACAGTTCACAGTTGAAAGTTCTGAGTTTACAGTTGATTCCTTCGAAAAAACCGCCGGACTTTTTTTCGCGCTGGCGGGGCAGCGCTCCTACAGAATACTACAAAAACGGCAGGTAGGAGCCTGCCCGAGCGTCGGCCAGGGCGCCATCCCTATGGCGCGAATTATCTGGATAACAAGCCCTCAACTTTCAACGTCCAACATTCACGGTTCAGGGTTCACGGTTCAGAGTTCAAGGTTCACAGTTCAGGGTTCAGAGTTCACAGTTCATAGTTCACGGTTCACAGTTCAGAGTTTCCGCCACCGGCGGATCAGCTTGCGGCTGACACAGCTTGCCATGCTCTTAGCGTGGTTCACGGTTCTGGTATTTTTTCTGCAAGAAAGCGCATGATACCAAGCGCCGCGTGGCGGCCATCGGCGATGGAACGCACCACGAGCGAAGCGCCGCGGGCCATGTCGCCGGCGACGAATACCCCGGGCACATTAGTCAGGCCATCCGCATTGGCGGCGATAATTCCCCGGCTATCCCGCTTAACCTGAAGATCCTCCACCAGTTTGGATTTCTTTAACCCGCTGAATCCCAGGGCCAGGAGCACCAGGTCGGCGCTCACCTCAAATTCGCTGCCTGGTTTTTCCCGCCAGCGCAGCGGCTCTCCTGGTTCGCTCTTGTCGAAAACAACCTCAACGCCTTGCAGGGCGCACACGTGCCCCTCGACGCCCGTAAAAGATTTTGTCAGGACGCTCCAGCGCCGCTCGCCGCCTTCCTGGTGGCTGCTCGACGAGCGCAAGACATTCGGCCACATCGGCCAGGGCGTGCGCGCGTCACGGATATCCGGCGGCTTGGGCAGAATTTCAAACTGATAGACGTGTTTGGCGCCCTGGCGCAAGGCGGTGCCCAGGCAATCCGACCCGGTATCGCCGCCACCGATGATTACCACGGTCTTGCCGCCGGCGTGAATTACTTCGCCAGGCAAGCCCGTCGAAGGAACGCCGGGTAAAGCAGCCGACTCGCCGTCGCGAAGCGCTATGGCGGAGCACGGGCGAGATTCTTCCGGCGGCCACGGCGTCACCGCCGCGGCTACAGGAAGCGGCCCGCCGGCAACGCGCAAGTTCTGCTGAATAAGATAATCCAGGGCAAAGTGGATGCCTTTGAGTTCGCGGCCCGGCACAGCCAGGTCGCGCGGCTCACGGGCGCCGAGCGCCAGGCAGATGGCGTCGAACCGGCCGAGCAGGTAGCGCGCCGAAATATCCTCGCCCACGGCGGCGCCCATTTCGAACGTCACCCCTTCCGCACGCATAAGCTCTATTCTCCGGTCAATAACCCATTTCTCCAGTTTGAAATCGGGAATACCGTAGCGCAGAATGCCGCCCGGCTTGGCGTCGGAGTCGAATACGGTCACGGAATAGCCCGCATAATTGAGCGTATCGGCGACGGCCAGCCCGGCGGGCCCGGAGCCGATCACGGCCACGCGCGCTTTCAAGCGCGGCTTGGGGTGCTGTGCTTGGACCAACCCGCGCGCAAAAGCCGTCTCGATAATGGCCAGCTCAATCTGCCGGATGGCCATCGGCTCGTCATGGAGCCCAATCACGCAGGCGGCTTCGCAGGGCGCCGGGCAGATACGGCCGGTAAATTCCGGAAAATTATTCGTAGCGCGCAGCAGGTCATAAGCTTCCGCCCAGCGGCCGTGATAGACCAGGTCGTTCAGTTCCGGGATCACGTTATGGAGCGGACAGCCGCAAGCGTGGCAGAAGGGCGTGCCGCACTCCATGCAGCGCGCGGCCTGCTCGCGCATATCGGCCTCGGCCAGGGAAAGCTCCACGGCGCTGAAATCCTTAAGCCGTTCGTCCCGGGGCCGATACACCGGCTCTTTGCGCTTGATTTCGAGAAACCCGGTTGGCTTACCCATGGAAAGGCTCCTGGCGTTCAATGGCTTCATCTTCCTTAGTCATCCGACCGAGCACGCGGCGGTATTCCATGGGGAAGACCTTGATGAAATACGGCAAGCTCCCTTCCCAGCGTTCCAGGATGCCGGCGGCCTTGCGGCTGCCGGTTAACCGGGCATGCCGCTCGATCAGGCTGCGCAGTTCCTGGATATCGGGCGGCTCAATGACGGATTCCAGGTCAACCATGTCGAGGTTGCAGCAAGAGTCGAACCGGCGGTTTTCGTCATAGACATAGGCGATGCCGCCGCTCATTCCGGCGGCAAAGTTTAGACCGGTAGCTCCCAGCACCACAACGCGCCCGCCGGTCATGTATTCACAGCCGTGATCCCCCACCCCTTCGACCACGGCAATGGCGCCGCTGTTGCGCACGGCAAAACGCTCGCCCACGCACCCGTTAATAAAGGCTTCGCCGCTGGTCGCGCCGTAGAGCAGGGTGTTGCCGGCAATTATGTTGCCCGCCGGGTCAAAGGCGGCGAGAGCCGGGGCCTTCACGATAATGCGCCCGCCGGAAAGCCCCTTGCCCAGATAATCGTTGGCTTCGCCTTCCAGGATAAGCGTCAGGCCTTTTGCCGCAAACGCGCCAAAACTTTGTCCGGCCGAGCCGTGGAAAACGCAGGTGATCGTGTCTTCCGGCAGGCCGCGGTCGCCGTGCCGCTTGGCAATCATGCCGGAGAGTCGGGCTCCCACGGCGCGATGAACGTTGCGGATCGGCAACTCCACTCGCGCTTTTTCCGGACTTTCCGCGGTCAACACGCGCTCAACCTGGGGAATGATTTGTAAATCCAGCGCCTGTTCAAGATCGTGATCCTGTTGCTTAGTACAGCGCACGGCTTCGAGCGAATCCGCCTTAGCGCGGTACAGGATGGCGGAAAAGTCCAGCCCCCTGGTTTTCCAGAACCGGATGGCCGGATTCATTTCCAACAGGTCGGCGCGCCCGACGGCCTCGTCCAGCGCGCGCAAGCCCAAGCTCGCCATCAGTTCGCGCACTTCCTCGGCCACAAAGGTGAAGAAGGCGATGACGTGTTCCGGCTTGGCGGAAAAGCGCTTGCGTAATATGGGATTCTGCGTGGCCACGCCGGTCGGGCAGGTATTCTTGTGGCAATGGCGCATCATGACGCATCCGCAGACCACCAGCGGCGCGGTGGCAAACCCGAATTCCTCGGCGCCCAGCAAGGCGGCGATCATGACGTCGCGGCCGGTCTTGATCTGTCCATCCACCTGCAGCCGCACCCGGTGGCGGAGCTGGTTCAGAACCAGGGTCTGTTGCGTTTCGGCCAAGCCCAGTTCCCAGGGCATGCCGGCATATTGAATGGAGGAAAGCGGCGAGGCCCCGGTGCCGCCGTCGCTGCCGCTGATCAGAATGACATCGGCGCGCGCCTTGGCCACGCCGGCCGCGACCGTGCCCACGCCGATCTCGGAGACCAGCTTGACCGAAATGCGCGCCGCGGGATTCACGTTCTTCAGGTCATAAATCAACTGGGCAATATCCTCGATGGAATAAATATCATGATGCGGCGGCGGCGAGATCAACGTTACCCCGGGCGTCGAATGCCGCATGCGGGCAATCTCCCGGTTCACCTTGTAGCCGGGCAACTGGCCGCCCTCGCCGGGCTTGGCGCCCTGCGCAATTTTGATCTGCAACTCGCGGGCGTTCACCAGATAAGCGGCGGTAACGCCAAACCGGCCGCTGGCCACCTGCTTGGTGGCGCTGCAGCGGCTGTCGCCGTTTGCCAAGGGAATATAACGATCGGGATCTTCGCCGCCCTCGCCGCAATTGCTCATGGCCCCCAGCCGGTTCATGGCAATCGCCAGGGTTTCGTGGGCTTCCGGGCTGAGGGAGCCGAACGACATCGCCCCGGTCACGAACCGTTTGACAATTTTCCCCGCGTCTTCGACCGCGCTCAAGGGAATTGGCGCAACGCTCTTGAAGCGCAGCGCGCCGCGCAGGGTCGTCAGCTTTTCGGTCTGTTCGTTGATCAGCGCGGCGTATTGCCGGTAAAGCGTGTGATTATTTGTGCGGGTAGCCTGTTGAAGTCTACTGATGGTCTCCGGCGTCCACAGGCGCCGTTCGCTGTCGGCGCGGTACTGGTAGCGGCCGCCGGAAGGCAGAATTCGGGCAGCGGCGCTCGCGCGGTCATGGGCCCGGGCATAGCGCTCATTGGTTTCCACCGCAATTTCCGCCAGGCCGATCCCGCCGATGCGCGAGGCCGTGCCGCTGAAATAGCGCTGGACCAAGTCGGGTCCGAGCCCGAGGGCCTCAAAGACCTGCGCGCCCCGGTAACTGCGCAGGGTCGAAATCCCCATCTTGGACATGATCTTCAACAAACCCTTGCAGAGCGCATGAATATAATTGTCCAGGGCCTGGGTAACGCCCAGCGGCACGCTAAGCTCATTGGTCCGGACCATATCGGCCACAACCTCAAAGGCCAGCCAGGGATTAACGGCCGTGGCGCCGTAACCCAGCAACAGCGCCAGGTGCATAACCTCGCGGGCTTCGCCGGTTTCCAGGATCAATCCGGCGCTCGTGCGCTTGCTTGCGCGGATGAGGCGCTGATTCACCGCGGAAACCGCCAGCAGGGCCGGAATAGGCGCCTGGCCTTCCGGCAGGTTGCGATCGCTGAGGATCAACAGCGCTCTCCCGCCGGTAACCGCCGCTTCGGCCTCGGCGCCCAGCCGTTCAAGGGCTTTTTCCAGGTCGGCGCCGGCCGCACCGGCCGGGAACCCGATGGGCAGGGTCTGGGTCATGAATTCCTTCAGGTTGAGCGTGCGCACTCGATAAAGGTCTTCATTGGACAGAATCGGGTGTCTGAGCTTCACCAGGCGGCTGTGTTGGGGAACTTCGCTCAGGATGTTGGCCGGGTTGCCGATAAAGGTCATCAGCGACATGACCAGCTCCTCGCGGATCGAATCAATCGGCGGGTTGGTCACCTGGGCAAAAAGCTGGCGAAAATAGTTGTAAAGCAATTGCGGCTGCTCCGAAAACACCGCCAGAGGCGTGTCCGCACCCATGGAACCGACGGCTTCGTTCCCCCGCGCGATCATCGGCTCAAGGATCAGCCGGCGGTCCTCGCGGGTATAGCCGAAGAGCTTCTGGCGGAAGAGCAGCTTGTCAACTTCCGGCTGGACTGGCGCAACGGCGTCAAAGAAGCCGTGAAGCGAAATCTTATTTTCCTCCACCCAGCGGCGATAGGGCTGGCGCCGGGAATAGAACGCCTTGATTTCGCCGTCGCGCAGAACCCGCCGGCCGGCCAGGTCCACCAGGATCATCTGGCCCGGGCGTAAGGCGCCCTTCTCCAGGACCGCATCCTGCGGAAAATCGAGCACACCGGTTTCCGAGGCCAGAACCATGAGACCATCGCGCGTGATGGTATAACGGGCCGGGCGCAGGCCGTTACGATCCAGCAGCGCGCCCACCTGTTGTCCGTCGGAAAACACCACCGCGGCCGGGCCGTCCCAGGGTTCCATCAGTCCGGCATGGTATTCGAAAAATCCGCGCTGGTCGGGACCAATCGGATATTTAATCCCCCAGGCTTCTGGAATGAGCATCATCATGGCATGGGACAGCGATCGGCCGGAGGCCACCAGCAGTTCCAGAGCGTTGTCCAAGCTGGCCGAATCGCTGCCGCCCGGGACAATTACCGGCAGCATTTTTGCCAGGTCGCCATCGAAGCGCGCGCACTCCAGGGATTGCTCGCGCGCGCGCATTTGGCCGAGGTTACCACGCAAAGTGTTGATTTCACCATTATGGGCCAGGTAGCGGAACGGCTGGGCCAACTGCCAAGTGGGGAACGTGTTGGTGCTGAAGCGCTGATGCACGACGGCAATAGCGCTGACCAGCGCCGGGGAGTTTAGTTCCGGGTAAAAGCGGGGCAGTTGCGTGGCGGTCAGCAGTCCTTTGTAAACAATCGTCCGGGCTGAAAAACTGGCAAAATAGCACGGCGTGCCCTCTGGAAAAGCTCCCTGCCAGCGCTGCTCGACCAGCTTGCGCAGGACATACAACTTGCGTTCCAGATCAGGCACCGCCGGCTCAGGCAGGCTGACAAAGCACTGGCGGATGACCGGTCGCTCGGCGCGCGCTTTTTCGCCCAGCACGTTGTCCTGGACCGGCACATCCCGCCAGAGCAGCCATTCGAAGCGCTCTTCGCGCGCGGTATGTTCCAGAAGCGCCTCCGCCGTTCGCCGGGCAGTCTTGTCGCGGGGCAGGAAGACCATGCCGACGCCGTAGTGGCCGGGCGCGGGCAGGGTCACTCCGACAGCTTCAACGGTCTCGCGCAGAAAAGCATGGGGGGTCTGGATCTGGATGCCGGCGCCGTCGCCGGTATTCTGGTCGCCGCCGATGGCGCCCCGGTGCAAAAGGTGCTGCAACACTTCCACGCCCTGCTCAACGACCTGGTGGCTGGCTACGCCCTGAAGCTGCGCCACGAACCCAACGCCGCAACTGTCGTGCTCCGAGCGCGGGGTATAAAGTCCCTGCGCGGGCGGAAAACCACTGAGGCTGTCATGTTTCAGTGCCATGGGATTGACCCTATCAAAATGTTGTCTTGAGACAATAAGAAATTAAGCGAAGGCAAGGCGGCCGCTACACAAAACAAAGGAAACAGGGCCTGAAATCAGCTCCAAACCCCTCCTAAAAAAACATGAAAAAAGTTGTTGCATTCGTTTGGCAACCTGATACGGTATATGCCACTTGACTGCGGAGTGAGAGAGTTTCCAGTGAGATGGTAGATTGTCAGACGACGTTTTGTTCGGTGGCGATCTGAAACTCGAATGAGTCGGGAACAGTCGCGGAACGCTCATTTTGCGGTTCAAGGGAGGAAAAGTATGGGTACGAAGCTGTATGTCGGAAACCTGTCCTTCACCACGACCGAAGGTGACCTGAAGGACTACTTTGCCGCCTGTGGCACGGTGGCGAGTTGCAACGTCATCATGGACAAGTACACGAACAAGTCGCGCGGATTTGCCTTCGTGGAAATGGGCTCGCAGGAAGAGGCCAACAAGGCCATCGCCGAGAAAAACGGCGTGGAATTCCAGAGCCGCACCCTGACGGTCAACGAAGCCAAGCCGCGCGAGGATCGGCCCCGCGGCAATTTTGGCGGCGACCGCGGCGGCAAGCGCGATTACCGTTAAACCGGTTGTCGAGAAGTAGAAAACTAAAAGAGTCCCGAGCGCGAAGCGCATCGGGACTCTTTTTTTTTATTTGCGCCGGCCGGCAAGACTATGGTCTAATGAATAAACAAAAGCGGTTCATTACTGAAAAGTGTGCTTAGGTTATCACAACCAATTTACGCTGCCTAATTGTCATTCCCGCGGAAGCGGGAATCCAGGTCTTGGCTTTTACTACTCTGGATTCCCGATTGAATCGGGAATGACGGAGTGGGTAGGCCTGCCTATAAATTAGCCATTTGTAATTGCAACCATACTTTTAAAGAAAGACCTCTAAAGGCTGCCCCGCATGAAAAAAACCTTTGTGCTCGACACCAACGTCCTGCTGCATAATTCCAACTGCATTGAAGCCTTTGCCGACAACACGGTCGTGATCCCCATGGCCGTCATCGAAGAATTGGACAAGTTCAAGGGCAATAACGACGAGCTGGGCCGCAACGCCCGCCAGGTTATCCGCAGACTGGACCGCCTGCGCAAGCAGGGCCGCCTGGGCGAAGGCGTGCCCATGGCCAATGGCGGCGTCCTCCGGATTTTCATTGGCGCCCCGGCGCCGGCGGCGGCCGACCTGGACGCCACGATAACCGACAATAAAATCATCCGCGTAGCCCTCCAGCTCCAGCAAAGCGGCGAACGCGTCATTTTCGTATCCAAGGACATCAATGCCCGGATCAAGTCGGATGCCCTGGGCATTGAGACCATGGATTTCGAGAAGCAGAAGGTGAACTTTGAGGAGCTCTTTACCGGCTACCGTCTGGTGCGCTCGCCACGGGGGCAAATCGAGGCCTTTGAGCGCGATGGCCGGCTCGCAGTGCCGGGCCTGGAGGCGGCGCCCAACGAGTTCATCGTGCTCACCGACGAACAAAATCCACAGCGCGCGGTCATCGCCCGGTTCCGGCCGGGAAATGTGCTGGCGCCGCTCTCGCCCCGGTCCAACGGCGCCTGGAACATAAAAGCGCGCAGCAAGGAACAGCGCATGGCGCTGGAACTCCTGTTTGACGAAAAAATCACGCTGGTAACGCTGGTCGGCCAGGCGGGCACCGGCAAGACCCTGCTGGCCCTGGCGGCCGGCCTGGACCTGACCGTGAAAGCCAAGCGCTACGATAAGATGCTGGTCAGCCGCCCGATCATGCCGCTGGGCAAGGATATCGGGTTCCTGCCGGGCGACAAGGAAAGCAAGCTGATGAACTGGATGCAGCCCATTTTTGACAATCTGGCCTTCCTCCTGCGCGACGGCAGCGATGCCAAGCATCCGGTCCGCGAAAAAATCGAACGCCTCCAGCGCGAGCACGTCGTGGAGTTGGAGGCCCTGACCTATATCCGCGGCCGGTCCATTCCCCGGCAATACGTGATTATTGACGAGGCGCAGAACCTGACACCGCACGAGATCAAAACGATTGTCAGCCGCTCCGGCGACGGCACCAAGATGGTGTTGACCGGCGACCCATCGCAGATTGACAACCCCTACCTGGATTCCAACAGCAACGGGCTTTCTTACGCCGTGGAGCGCTTGAAAGACTCGCCCCTGCACGGGCACGTGACCCTCATGCAAAGCGAGCGCAGCACCCTGGCCGCTTTGGCAGCCGACCGGCTCTGATCAATTCCCGGGCTGGAGCGTTTGGTAACCCGTCAGTTATTGGGGGGGGATTGCCTGCCCGCAGTGCTGCGCACAGCGCTGCAGGCGGGTCATTCCCGACCTGATGCTACTCTGCGAAGTTCCGCCATAGCGGATCCGCCTCTGGCGGAAAGCCTCCCTGCTCTGCGAAGCCGCTACGCAGGGCGTAGAAGAGTCGCTACGA
>JACPGN010000279.1 GCA_016182435.1 Lentisphaerota bacterium
CGATGCGGTCATTTATCCCCCACTTCCCCAGTTCCTCCAGCGCAATAGCTTTTGGCCAGGGAGCATTGATAATGAAATCATCCTCGGCGCCATAGCCCAGGGCGTGCCAGAGCTCTTCGGTGATGAAAGGAATTATTGGGTGGAGAAGCATCAAGGCATTGCCAAAGACATAATGCATAACTAAGAGAGTCTGGGCGCGTCGCGCCTGGTCGGCCCCATTGAGCGCGATCTTGGCCGATTCAATATACCAGTCGCAGAACTGGCGCCAGACGAACTCATAGAGGGTCTTGGCCAGATCGTTAAACCGGCAACGTTCCAGATTTTCCGCGCACTGGGCAATGGTCTCATGCAAGCGCGCCAGAATATGCTTGTCGTCCGGCGTCAGCAGCTCGCTCTGGAAAGTCATCTCCGCCAGGCGCCCCGGCGCATCCTGAGTCTGCAACTGCATAAACCTTGCGGCATTCCAGATCTTGGTCAGAAAATTACGCCCCACTTCGAAGTGTTCCCGGGCCAGGTACACATCCTGACCCACGGCCGTGACCATGATCAGGCTGAAGCGCAGGGCATCGGCGCTGAAATCCTTGATGATCGCCAGGGGATCAATGGAATTTCCCAGGCTCTTGCTCATCTTGCGGCCAATATCGTCCCGCACGGTGCCATGGATATAGACCGTGCGGAAGGGAATCGCGCCCATGAATTCCAGGCCGGCCATAATCATGCGCGCCACCCAGAAGAAAATTATTTCCGAACCGGTAACCAGGGTGTGGGTGGGATAATAGAAGGCCAGGTCCTTGTTGGCCGTCGGGAACCCCAAGGTGCTGAACGGCCAGAGCCATGAAGAAAACCAGGTGTCAAGCACGTCCTCGTCCTGCTGGAAATTTTTGGAGCCGCATTGCGGGCAGGCCTCCGGCTGACCTTTAGCCGCCCACTCATGGCCGGCCTGGCAGTAAAACACCGGAAGGCGGTGCCCCCACCAGATCTGGCGCGAAATGCACCAGTCGCGAATGTTTTCCATCCAGTCTAAGTATACTTTGGTCCAGCGCTCCGGCACAAATTGAATCCGGCCATCCTTGACTGCTTCAATGGCGGGACGGGCCAGGGGCTTCATGCGCACAAACCACTGGAGCGAAAGCCGCGGCTCAATCGCCGTGTTGCACCGGTAACAGTGAGCAACGGCATGAGTATGCGGCTCGATTTTTTCAACCAGGCCTTGCTTTTTCAAATCCTCCACGATGCGTTCCCGGCAGGCGAACCGGTCCAGACCGCGATAGGGACCGGCATTTTCGTTCATTGTGCCGTCCGGGTTCATGACATTGATCGGGGTCAGACCATGCCGCTGGCCGATTTCAAAGTCGTTGGGATCATGGGCCGGCGTCACTTTGACCGCGCCCGTGCCAAACTTGGGATCCACAAAGTCATCCTGAACAACCTTGAGCGGCCGATCCAGGATGGGCAGCACAAACTGCTTGTCCTTCAGGTGCGCATAGCGTTCATCGCGCGGATTGACCGCCACGGCGACGTCGCCCAAGAGCGTTTCCGGGCGGGTGGTGGCGACAATGACCGCGTCTTTTTTCTGTCCTTTTTTCAGCGGGTAGCGCAGGTAATACAATTTGCCGGGCGTTTCCACATGCACGCTTTCCTCATCGGAGAGCGCGGTGCGGCAACGCGGGCACCAGTTGATGATATAGTTGCCGCGATAAATGAGTTTCTTGTTGTACAGGCGGACAAAAACTTCCGCCACGGCCGCGCTCAGGCCCTCGTCCATGGTAAAGCGCTCGCGCTGCCAGTCGCAAGCGGCTCCCAACTTCTTCAACTGCTGAATGATGGTGGCGCCATATTGCGCGCGCCATTCCCAGACGCGCTTAACGAACTGCTCGCGGCCCAGGTCGGAGCGGGTCTTGTCCTCCTTGCGCAACGCGGTTTCGACCACGTTCTGCGTGGCAATGCCGGCATGGTCCGTGCCGGGCAACCAGAGCGTGTTGCGGCCCTGCATCCGGCGCCAGCGGATCAGGATATCCTGGATCGTTGCGTTCAGGGCATGGCCCATGTGCAGGATGCCCGTAACATTCGGCGGGGGAATTACGATGGTATATGGCGTTCCGCCCCGGCTGGCCTCGGCGTGGAAGCACTGCTTTTCCAGCCAGCGGGAATACCAAACATCTTCCACCTTCTGGGCGTCGTAGGTTTTATCAAGTGCCAACATCGGTGATTTGGTGATTCGATGATTCGGCGATTCGATGATTCTTGAAGAAGTTGATTCGATCATTCGTGGACTCGATGATTAGTGTATTGGGAATAACCCATTTTCATTATCTGACAAATTAACTAATTAACCAATCATCGAATCATCTTTCCAGGATATGACGAATCAACCAATCATCAAATCATCTTTTTCCCGCTTAAGCTTAAGCAGCTTTGGTTTGGCCACGGACCGTTCGTCCTTGAAGAGTTTGTATTCCACGCTGTCCACCAGGGCTTCCCAGCAAGCTTCGATGATATTTCCGGAAACGCCCACGGTGCCCCAGACATCCTTGCCGTCGCTGGATTCGATGATCACCCGCGTTTTCGCGGCCGTGGCCTCCTCGGGATCAAGGATGCGCACGCGGAAATCGGTAAGCGCCACTTCGGCGATCGCCGGGTAGAACCGGGTCAGGGCCCGGCGCAAGGCATTGTCCAGGGCATTGATGGGCCCATCGCCTTCCGCGGCGGTATGTTCAATCTCGTTGCCGACTTTCACTTTGATGGTCGCTTCCGCCAGGCAGGGTTCGTGCTTGCCGCGTTTTTCGACAATGACGCGATAGCCTTCCAGGCCAAAGAAGGGCTTGTGCCGCTTCAGGACTTTCTGGATCAGGATCTTGAAGGAGGCGTCCGCCGACTCAAACTGGTAGCCCTTCTTCTCCAGTTGCTCGAGCTTATTGAGCACATCCCGGATTGCGGGAGATGATTTGCTCAGGGCTTCGCCCATTTCAATGGCTTTGAGCAAGATGTTACTGCCGCCGGAAAGCTCCGAAATCAGGATGCGGCGCTCGTTGCCCACCGCTTCCGGAGAAACATGCTCAAAGCTGCGGGCGGTTTTTTCCACGGCATCAACGTGCATACCCGCCTTATGGGCAAACGCGCTTTCGCCCACGTAAGCGGCCTGCCGGCCGTGAGGCAAGTTGAGCACATCATCCACAAACCGCGAAAGATCCATCAATTCGCCGAGGTTATCCTGGCAGCGGCAAGCGCGCCGGAGCTTCAGCGCCAGGTTGGGGATAATGGCGCACAGGTTCGCGTTGCCGCAGCGCTCGCCGTAGCCGTTGATCGTGCCCTGCACTTGGGCCGCGCCCGCGCGCACGGCCTCAATGGTATTAGCGACCGCCAGCTCGGCGTCATTGTGGCAGTGAATGCCGATGGGGCCAGCCACGGCGGCTATCACCGCGCGGGTAATATCGGCAACTTCGTTGGGCAGACACCCGCCGCGGGTATCGCAGAGCACCAGGCAATCCGCGCCGGAGGCCAAGGCCGCGCGCAGCGTGGCCAGGGCATAAGCAGGGCTATCTTTATAGCCGTCGAAGAAATGTTCGGCATCGTAAATCACCTGGCGGCGGCGCTCTTTAAGATAGGCCACCGTGTCGGCGATCATGGCCAGGTTTTCGTTCTCGGTCGTCCGCAAGACATCGCGCACGTGCAGGCGCCAGGACTTTCCGAAAATAGTGACTACCGCGGTCTGGGCCTCGAGCAATTTTCGCGTGCCATGGTCCTCGCCTACTCGCGTGCGGGCGCGGCGGGTGCTGCCAAAGGCCGCGATGCGCGCGTGCTTCAATTTCTTCCTCCGGATTTCCCGGAAAAA
>JACPGN010000265.1 GCA_016182435.1 Lentisphaerota bacterium
CACCATGAGTCCGGCGGCATCGAGTTCGAGCGGGTGGATATAGTCGCTGTAACTGCCCCGCGCCACCCGGACCATTACGTCAACATCCCAGGCCTTGGCGGCATTAATTTGCCGCTCGATAAGCGAAAGATCATTCGGCCCGTGCTCTAAGCACGTCCAGATGCATTCAAAGCCGGCCATTGCGGCAATTTCCGTCGCCCGGGCAGAATCAAGATTTGTTTTGAAGCTGCAAACCACCTTGCCGGAACGCAGTTTGGCCAGAACCTTACTCTTACGCATGACCCCGTACTTATACATGGTAGGCTCTCCTTTACGTATTATGCAATCCAGTCAGGGCGCCGGGTTTAGCTCTCCGCCGTGCCGGCGCAGTTTCTCGGCAAGCGATTTATTGTCGGCGTTGATCTCAAGACTGCGCTGCCACCAGGCAATGGCCTCTTTAGCGTCGCCCAGCGCAAACCAGACGTCGCCCAGGTGTTCCAGGATGGTCGGATCGTCCGGCATGAAATAGTGCGCGGCCTCAATCCAGGACAGCGCCTCCGCCGGCTGATGTTGTTTATAGAGAATCCAGCCAAGCGTATCCAGGAAGGCGCCGTTATCCGGCTCGCAATCGAGCGCATGCTGGGCGTATTCCCGGGCCTGCTCGAGGTGCAGGCCCTTTTCGGCCCACATGTAGGCCAGGTAATTAAACGCTTCGGCATTTTCCGAGTCCAGTTTGCCGGCGCGCAGGAGCAATTCCTCGGAGCGCGCCAACTTCCCGCTGCGTTCGCAAGCCGCGCCGTAGTTGAAATAGAACAGACTGTCCAGCAACACTTCCGCATTGGCCAAGCGCGCCGCCAGCGTTTCAACGCGCTCAAAGGCGCTGATCGCGATTTCGTAAGCTTCAGCCCGGTTGTAGAGCAAACCGCAATAATACCAGACCGCCGGATCCTCCGGCTTGCGCTCTACGGCCTCATTGATCACGTTCAAGGCTTCATCCCAATTCTGGGCGTTGAGATAAAGGAAAGCCAGGCGGATATAGGCTTCCAGCAAGTCGGGTTCCTGCCCTATGGCTTTTTCAAGCAAAGTTACGGCCAGATCATATAACTTATGCTGCTGGGCGATTTCCCCGAAAAACAGTAAAGAAGCCGGATCCAACACGCGGTCGTTGTCGCGCAACGCCAGATTCTGCAGCCGCACGTAGTTCTCGAGCGCTTCCAATGGCTGCTGGTTCCGCAAATAGTAGGGGATAGCCATCTCCAGCAGTTGCTTGTCTTCCGGAAAGCGCTGCAGGCCGCTTTGCAGCACCTGGCCGGCTTTCGCCGGTTCCAGTTTCAGATAATAAAACACGAGCTTCAGGTAAGGAGTGGAGGTGGCGGGCAGCGTGTCCACCGCGGAGCGGAAACTGACCAGTGCCCGATTGGTGTCACCCATGGTCTCGTAAAGTTCACCCAGGTAAAACTGGACCTGCGAATTCCCCGGCTCCCGCCCCACTACCGCTTTCAGCGCTTCCAGCGCTTTGTCCTTCTGGCCGAGCGTCAAGTAACCCACGGCCAGCTTTTTCTGGATCTGGCTGTTGTTCGGCAGCCGCGCCGCCAGATTCTGGAAAGTTGCCGCGGCCTTATCCACTTGCCGGTTCAGCAGGTATAAGTCGCCCAGACGTTCCTGGTAGACCAGGGCCGAGTCGTCCTGGGGTAGCGTGGCGGCTTCCTCATAATAGGCTATGGCCTTGGCCGTATCGGGCGAGGGGGCCGCCGACCGATCCGCGACCTTCTGCGCATGCAGGTCGCCCATGAACCGCAGAACCGGGAGCTTGTCGGCGACTTTTTTACGGGCTTCTTCCAGCGTGGAGAAAGCCCGCGCTTCATCCCGGGCCGTCAGATATAGGTAAGCCAATTGGATATAGCCTTTGGAATTATCCGGTTCGATGCGGATGGCGCGTTGGGCTGTTTTGATGGCCTCCATCGGCCGGTTAAGCGCCTGGTACATTTGGGCCAGATAGAGATATGCTTCCAGTGCGTGTGGATTGCGCCGGCAGGCTTCTTCCATTAAAGCAATGGCTTTGTCGGGTTGCCCCTGCTTGAGGTGCAGGACCGCCGTGTGTACGTAGAGTTCGTCGTAATCGGGCTTCTCCTCCAGTGCGCGCCGGTAGCTGTCCACGGCCGAACCCTGAGAGAGTCCCTCCTGGAGAATGCCCAACCCGAAATACGCCAAAGCCTGGGCCATGGCGGACTGTTCCTCGGTAAGCGTTAGCCCTTCCGCGGCGCTGCTTACCCCCAGGCCTGGCGCGCTGCCGCGGCTGAGACACCCGCCCAGGCAACCAAGTACGGCCGCCAATACCAGAGCAACCCAGCCACTACGCCTAAGCGCCCGGCGGCCCTTATTTGCTGATGTTTTTATGGCGATTGGCTTTCAAACGCTTGCGGCGTTTGTGCTTGGACATTTTCTTGCGGCGCCATTTCTTGAGCGAGCCCATTAGCCCCTCCTTTCTTACACAATAATTTTGTTGAGCGGAATCTCGATAATCCCTTGCGCGCCCCCCGCCTTGAGGCGCGGCACGATTTCACGCACGACGCGCTCCTCGACCACCGATTCGATGGCCACCCAACCCGTGGCGCTGAGCTGATTGATGGTCGGCGCCTGCAGGGCCGGCAGAATGTTGACGATTGCCGGAATAGCCTTGCGCCGCGCGTTCATCTTCAGTAGCACCCGCGTCTCCGCCATGAGCGCCCCTTTCAAGAGCAGGGCAATCTGCTCAATTTTGCCGCGTTTCCACTTGTTTTTCCAGGCTGTGGCGTTGGCGATTAACTTGGTCGTGGATTCCAGCACGGTGGCGATAATCCGCAGGTTGCTGGCTTTCAGCGAAGACCCTGTTTCGGTTAACTCGACAATGGCATCCACCAGGTCCGGCGCCTTGGCTTCCGTGGCGCCCCAGGAGAATTCAATCTCAGCGCGCACGCCCTTTTTTTCCAGAAAACGGCGCGTCAGGCCCACGGCTTCCGTGGCAATCCGCTTGCCTTTCAAGTCGGCCACCGTGCGAATGGCCGAATCGTTCGGCACGGCCACGACCCAGCGCACGGGGCGCAAGCCCTGCTTGGCATAGACCAGGTCGGCAACTTCAACGACCTTGGAATCGTTTTCCATGATCCAGTCATAACCGGTGATGCCGGCGTCCAGCAGCCCGTGTTCGACATAGCGGCTGATTTCCTGCGCGCGGATCAGCCGCGCCTCCAGCGTGGGATCATCCACGTTGGGAATATAGGAACGCGCGCCGACCGTAACGGTAAAGCCGGCCTTTTTCATGAGCAGAAAGGTCGCTTCCTGCAAACTGCCTTTGGGCAAACCGAGGATTAATTTATTCATAGAATAATTCCAATTCCGGCTTCTGGGCCAATCCCGCGTATTCTATTCCCCCAGGCTGGCTTGGCAAGGCTGGAAATACACATTTCGTAATGGGTCAGTTAATGGGGGAGGGCAACTTAAATGCTGTCATTCCCGCCCCGTGTCAAAGCACGGGATAAACTCCAGCGGGAATCCAGCATTAGCACTGAATTTTTCTGGATTCCCGATCAGGTCGGGAATGACAATCAGCCCCAATAACTAACGGGTTGCCACATTTTAGCCCCGGCTTTCAGCGCGGATTTTGG
>JACPGN010000274.1 GCA_016182435.1 Lentisphaerota bacterium
GGGCACGCGTGTTCTCACAACGGCGGCGGCAGTCGGGTTGGTAGCGCTCGCTTTAGCGCCGGAGGCTTCAGCCATCCCGGCCTTTACGCGAAAATACCAGACGAGTTGCGCGACCTGCCACTCGGTTTTCCCGAGGCTAACGCCGGTGGGCGAGTCTTTCCGGCTCAATGGTTATAAGTTTCAGGATGATGAAACTTATATCAAGGATAAGTCGGTTGAATTAGGCGATGAGGCTTACAAGAAAGTCTGGCCCAAGGCGATCTGGCCGACGGACGTTCCGGGCCTGCCGCCAGTCAGCGTTCGGGCCTTGTTCGATTACGACATTGATCTGGGCGGAGAGGAGGATGCTTCGACTTCGTTCAGGTTCCTCGACGAGTATGAAGTGCTCATTGGCGGGTCCATTGGCAATAATCTCTCGGGTTTCGGCGAGATCGAGTTTGAGGATGGCGAAGCCATGCCGTTCGCCTGGTTGCAGTTTGAAGATCTGCTCGTCCCCGAGAATCTGCTCAATCTCCGGGTCGGCTCATTGGGAATGCACTCCCTTGGCCTGTACACGGCGCGCGATCACAACCGTGTGACCAAGGAACACTACGACTATGCCAGTTGGCGAGTGCCGTATCCCAAGAGCGGGTTCGATGAGAAAAACGAATTCCGCCTGCGCGATGAGCAACCCGGTGTCGAGCTGAACGGTTTTGGCGCGCGCTGGCTTTATGCCGCCGGAGTGGTCAACGGCAACGCCGAAGTTGACGACAACAATGACGCCAAGGATTTCTATGGCCAACTGGCCCTGAAGTTAGGCGGCGTGGGTCTTGACGGCTCGGGCGCCAAACTGGGCGAAGGCCTGAAAACGAGCGGCAATCCGTGGGTGGACGATTCGTTGACGCTCTCCGCGTTCGGCTACGCCGGCCAGGCAGTTATCAAGACCTCCGACGTCGTGACCGGCACGCTAACGACATCCGGTGAGGAAACGGATGACGATTTCTGGCGCGCCGGCGCTGGGGCGCTGTGGAAATGGCAGGACCTGGAGCTTGGCGGGGGCGCGGTGTGGGGCAACAATGACCAGCCCTATGGAGCGCTGAGCAAGGCGGAGGTGGATTCCTTGACGTGGTTTGCCGAGGCCGGCTATTTCGTGTATCCTTGGCTGATCCCGGCCGTGCGCTACGAGGCGTTGGATCTCGATCTTCCTTCCGGCGTCAGCGGGCTGAGCACGGCGCAGGATAAGAATCAGGTTATTGCCAGCATCAAATTCCTGATTCGCGCAAACGTCGCCTTGACCACGGAAGGCCGATTCTACACCAAGAACGAAACACTGGCGAGCAAGAGCGACGGGAGTGCCGCGGTGGTGCGCCTGGACTATTCGTTCTAATCGGTTAGCCGGATAACCAGTATCACGATGGCAGGTCAGGGGGCAAGATGCTCAAGGCGTCTTGCCCCCTGTACATTTAGTACCTCAATCACGAGGAACTGCCATGAAAAACAAGAATGTTTACCACGGATGGCACGGATAACACTGATTGTTGACGGCAGCCCGGCGGCCATCAACGGTCTGACCATCCGTGAAATCAGTATAATCAGTGGTTGATTTTTTGGGTTGCGGGCCTAACCCGCCTTAAAGAGGAGCGAGCAATGAAAACTATAATGATGGCGATGGGATTGATAACAGCACTGGTTGTGGCTCTCGGTCCGGCCTTGGCCGGAGCCGATACCGCGGCGGGTAAGGTAGGGGGAACCATCCGGGTAACCGGCACTAAATTAAAGACGGAAGGCGCCAAGAGCCAGAAGCATATTGTGGTCTATCTGGAAAAGGCGCAGGGCGCCGATTATCCGCCCCCGCCGGCCAAACACCTTAAAATGGATCAGCAAAACCTTGTGTTTATTCCCCACGTGATGGCCGTGCAGAAGGGTTCGACCGTTGATTTTCTGAATAGCGATACGGTGGACCATAATATCTTTTGCGTGGATGATTGTTGCAAGATCCTCAGCGGAGCCGAAGGAGCAACGCCAAAATTCATGGATCTGGGGAATTGGGGCAAGGATCAGGTTCGCAGTTACACTTTTAACCTCACGGGGGAAGCCGTTCTGCTGTGCAAGCTGCACCCGGAGATGGCGGCTTACCTGAAGGTCCTGGATACGCCTTACTTCACCGTTGCCGAGGTTGACGCCGCGACCCAGTCGGCGGCCTATAGCATCGCCAATGTCCCGCCGGGCGAATATGTTCTAAAAGTGTGGAACAAGAAGTGCGCGGCGGCCGAACAGAAAGTGGCGGTGGCTGCGGGTCAGGCGGCAAGCGCTGATGTCGAGCTCGTTCTGAAAAAGAAACGCTAGCCAAACATATTTTCCGCCTTGAGCGGATCCGCATGAGGCGGAGAAATTTTTGGTAGGGCGCTCTCGCCGAGAGCGCCGCGGACGGCTCGGCGAGCCGTCCCTACCTTGGAGCGACCAGGCCACCCAACAGGAAAAATGTTCAACACGAATTAAACACATTTCAGAAAGTAGAATCTAAAGAGCCAGCCGTGGAATAGTTGCGCCTATGAGCACAGCGTCCCGTTACCGGGTTGCCATCCCTGGACCGGAACATTGGAAAGAAGAAATCAAGTGCCAGGATGCCTGTCCCGTGCACACGGATGCGCGGGGTTACGTGCGCGCCATTGCCTCAGGCGACGTCGAAAAGGCCTACTTGATTGCCCGCGGTCCTAACCCCCTGGCCAGCATCTGCGGCCGGATTTGCGGCGCGCCCTGCGAAGTGAATTGCCGCCGTGGCTCGCTGGACAAGCCCATCGCCATCCGCGCCCTCAAACGCTACGCGGTCGAAAGGCACGAGGAGCAGTATCTAGCCCAGGCGAACCGTCTGATCGCCGGGCTTGACGGCGCCTTCAAGGCGTTGGCCTGTGCCGGGGTGGATGAGCAGGCCGGGCTCAAGGCTTGTTTCACAATTGGTCGCTTTGAACGGGCCCGGGGTCAGCGCGTGGCCATAATCGGCTCAGGGCCCGCGGGCCTGGCAGCCGCCCATGATCTGGCCCTTTTTGGTTTTGCGCCCGTGATCTTCGAGAGCGAAGGTGTGCCGGGCGGAATGCTCTACCTGGGCGTTCCCGGATACCGACTGCCGCGCAAGGTTATTAAAGCGGAAATTGATTCTATTCTCTCCCTGGGTATTGAGGCCCGCGTGGGCGTCACGGTGGGAAAAGATGTTTTGCTCGCCCAACTTCTGGACGAGTTTGCCGCCGTGATCATTGCGGTCGGCGCCAAGAAATCAAGAAGACTCGCCATCAAGGGGTCCCAAGGCCAAGGCGTCGTCGGTGGAGTGGATTTGCTGAGGGCCGTGGCGTTGAAGCTGCCGATCGCTATTGGCGAACAGGTCATTGTGATCGGCGGGGGCAATGTGGCCTACGATGTGTCGCGCACCGCCATCCGGCTGAGCCATACTGTTGACACCGACGTCTCCCGCGTCGCGCTCCGCCAGGCGCGGGTTAAGGAAGTGCATTTGTGTTGCCTTGAATCGCGCGAGGCTATGCTGGCGGATGAAGTCGAAATCCAGGAGGGCGCCGCTGAGGGCGTCATGCTGCACAATGCCATTGGACCAGATGAGATCCTTCTCGATGAGAGTGGCCGCGTGCGCGGTGTGCGGTTTAAGAAAGTGCTCTCCATTTTTGACGCGCAGGGACGCTTCGCTCCAACCTTTGATGAACGGGATACCTGCGAAATCAGGGCCGACACGGTTCTGGTGTCCATTGGGCAGGCGGTGGACCTGTCGTTTGTTGATGCGGCGCGCGATGGCGTGCAACTGACCCCGGCGGGCGCTTTGGCGCTCGATGAAGATCAGTCAACCACCCGGCCGGGACTCTTTGCCGTGGGCGACGCCCAGCACGGCCCGAAGCTGATGATCCATGCGATTGCCAGCGGCAAGAAGGCCGCCCGTTCGGTTTATAAGTACCTGATGGGCAAAGAACTTGCTTTGGCGCAGACCTCTGGTTTCCTCAGTCTGGAAAATTACCGTCGCGAAACCGGCTATGAAAGCATCCCGCGCCGCGCCCCGCCGAGCACGGTTATCGCCAAACGACTTCAGGCGCAGGATGTCCCGGTCGAAGCCTGCTTTAATCCGGCCCAGGCTATTTCCGAGGCGTCGCGCTGCTTAGACTGCGGGGTCAATACCATCTTTGACGGCAGCAAGTGCATCCTTTGCGGCGGTTGTGCCGATGTCTGTCCGGAAAGCTGCTTGCGCTTGGTCGCTTTCGATCGGCTCGATGGTGATTCCGCGTTGACGGCCTTGCGCCACCGGCGCCCAGACGCCTTTAGTCTCGACACCAGCGCCATAATTAAAAACGATGAACGGTGCATTCGCTGCGGGGTGTGCGCCGAACGCTGCCCCGTGGGGGCAATCACCATGGAGCGATTTACGTTTAAGAATACTTGTGGGACAGCCTCCCGCAGCGGGAGCGCTTCCAACTGAGGCCGGTCGGCTGAACAAGAACGTGGCGCCTTATGGCAAATACTGAATCACCGGAAGATAGCCGTATATCACGGAAAGAATTCCTGGCCCGGCTCGGCGCCGGCACCTGTTTGGCAAGCATCCTGGTGTGGTTGGCCGGGCTCGTGCGGGCCGTGGTTCCTTCGGCGCTGCCGGTCCCCTCCCTGGCGTTCAAAGTCGGTCGGGCGCAAGACTACTTTCCGGGCGTTACAAAAGTTTTCGACGACCAGAATGTTATCGTTTTCTGCGACGATCAGGGCTTATATGCCATTTCCCTGGTCTGCAGCCATCTCGGTTGCATCGTCCTGCATGACGAAAAGGGTTTTCTCTGTCCTTGTCATGGCTCGAAGTTTGACGCAACCGGCGCGCTCTTGAAGGGACCCGCTCCGACCGGGCTGGCCTGGCTGGAAGTCTCAATGTTTCCCAATGGTCAGTTGTCGGTTGACAGTGGCAAAACGGTGAAGTCAGGCTTTAAGTTTGCGTTACAGCAACCGACCACACCCGCGCAAGGTTCCCTATGAGCGACTCGTCACGCGGCCAGGAAAATGCCGAAGCCGCCCGCGCAGTCACGGGCGGCATTAGTCAGTTGTGGGCCAATCTGCGAGCGGCCCCCCGGCGCTTCCGCGA
>JACPGN010000276.1 GCA_016182435.1 Lentisphaerota bacterium
GCTCAAAATTGCTGGCCACCTGGATGTCCATGGAAGGACTTAAAGTGGCCTGGACCTTCCCGCGCCGGTAAATTCCGCTGGAAAAAAAACCGGCCAGAGAGTCGTTCTCGTTCGTTGCCAGAATCAGCCGGCTGATCGGCAAGCCCATGCGCAGCGCCAAGTACCCGGCAAAGATATCGCCAAAATTACCAGTGGGCACCGCAACTTGAACCGCGCGCGCGCCGGTCCGCGCCATGACTTGGAATACACCATAAAAATAATACACAATCTGAGCCAAGAGCCGCGCCCAGTTGATGGAATTCACGGCGCCCAGCTCATAGCGGTCGCGGAACTTGAGATCCCGGAAGATGGTTTTAACGATGTTCTGGCAGTCATCAAAACTGCCGCGCACGGCCATGCAGAAGACATTATCGTCCGGCACGGTCGTCATCTGGAGTTCCTGCATTGGGCTGATCCGTCCCTGCGGGTAGAGCACAAAGATGCGCAGACCAGCGCGGCCGCGCACACCGGCAATGGCCGCGCTGCCCGTATCGCCGCTGGTGGCGGCCAGGATGTTGAGGCGCCGGCCCGAGCGCGCCAGGTAATACTCAAACAGGCGGCCCAGAAAGTGCAGGGCGATATCTTTGAACGCCAGCGTCGGGCCGTGAAACAGTTCCAGGATATGAACACCGTCAACGGCCACTACCGGGGCAACCTGCGGATGACGGAAGGCGGCATAACTATCGCTGATCAGCGTCCGCAGGTCGCTGGCCGGCAGGTCGGTAAAGCGGCGCATTACTTCCTGGGCCAGCGCGCCATAATCGAGAGCGGCCCAGGCGGAGAGCTCGGCGCAGACATCAGGAATGGATTCGGGTAGAAACAGGCCGCCATCGCGAGCCAGACCCGTCAGAACGGTCGTTTGGAAATCAACGGCCTGAGTGCCGCCGCGTGTGCTGATATAATTCATCGGCGCCAGTGCTTCTCCCAGAATGCGGGATTCCCATTAACCTTTTGCAACATAGGCATGCGGGTAAGAACCGCTCGAAACGCCCAAAAAGTATTAGCCGGTGGGTATTGATTGGGATTGAAGTCCAGCCAGATTTCCTCGATCGGCGAATTCTGAATGGGGGTTAGATCACGCACGGCGGTTCCCGTAAGTGTCAGGCTTTTCAGGGGGACGCCGCGCAAGGGTGAAAGGTCCCGCACATCTGATTCGCTGATATTCAGCCTTTGGAGCGGCAGATCACGCAGCGGCGTAAGGTCCCGCACGCGCGTCTGACTCAGGTTCAAGCCTTCAAGTTCCATGCCTTTCAACGGAGTGAGGTCGTTCACCTTGGTGTGGCTGACATCCAGATCCGCAAGCGGCATGAGCGCCAAAGCCTTAATATCGCTTATTTTACTCGCGCGGGCTATCAACCGTTTCAGCTTTGTTCCCGCCAGCGGTGAGAGGTCCGCCACTTCCGTATAGCTTATATTCAAAAACTCCAGCGGCACTCCGGTCAATGGTTTCAAATCCCGGATGGCCAAGCCGCTCATGGTCAACTCCCTGAGTGGCATGCTCTTCAAAATCGTCAAATCCGTGACCCGGCTGCCGTCAAGGTTAAGCCTGGTCAAAGGCATGAGAGCCAATGGCGCCAGGTCTTTAACCCGCGTATAGTTTAGCGATACTTCCCTGAGCGACAACCCTTTAAGCGCTGACAGATCGCTCAGCGGCGCCTGATTCGGCGCCTCGCGCCATTCATTGGCTTGCCCCGCGGCGCATACGACCGCGCGCAGATCCTTGAGACCAGCCAGCGGCTTGATATCCTTCAGATCGCCAGAAATTAACTCGGCTCGCACGATCCGGCCCTGGTCATCGGTTGTGAAGGAAACATTGTATTCGGTCAAGCCCAGATTCCGCGCCAGCAGTTCCCGGCGCACGGCTTCGCCATCCGGCAAGGGGCTCTTGGCCAACCCGCCTGCAACGCTGTGCGTAGCATCGCCTGCCCGCAGTGGCTGCGCCACAGGCGCTGCAGGCGGGCGGGCAGGAACCGGCATTGTCTCCGCAGCGCCAAATTCGCTTGCCGGCGCGGCCGCTCCCGCGGCTTGCTGAAGGGCCGCCAAGGCTGCCGCGTAAACGCGGGCAAACTCGCTTTTCCCATATTGCAACTGAAAGCTCTCAACATGCTTAGCCACGGCCTGCGCCTGGCGCGGTGGATATTGTTTCTGGTAAATAGCCGCCAACAGCGCTTCCGCGCCGGGTAAATGTTCGTCCTTCATGACCATTTCAAGTTGAGCCGCGCGTAAAAGCTGAATAAAATCGGCGCGGGCCTGCCCTTCCAATTTATTTTTCTTGAGTTCTTGCAGCTTGGCCATCAGCGGCCCCGAAAGGATAGGCCCGGTCTGACTCCAGGAGGCTTCAGCCGCGGTCAGATCGCCATCGCGCAGAGCCACCAATCCGCGCGCCAGGGCTGTTTCCGGCGTCGCCTCGGTTCCCAGTCGCGCCATCTTTTCCTTGAGCGCCAAATCCTGCAGCCGGATCACCTTCGGCTGGCCGAGTTGGCCGGAGCGCACAACAATTCTCTTTTCCGCCAGGATCGTTTCGCCATGCACGTTCTGCACCACCAACCGTTCCGGCCCGCTGGTCAACGCCACGACAACTTCCTGATCCTTTTGCGACCGGAACGAATCCAGAATACGCTGATTTACGCCTTCGGCCCCGGCCAGCAGGCCCTCCAGCGTCAAAAGCTCGGCGCGCTGCGCGGCCAGCGCGGTTAGATTTGTGGCTTGTTGGACCACTGAGCGCGCGGCGCCGGGGTTGCCTTCCACCAGGCGCGCGGCAACATCGTTCAGCACTCGTTGAAATTGCCTCCGCTCTTCTTCGGCAGCCTTCAGCCGGAGTTGAGAGGCAGCTTCTTCGCTTGCGCGCGCTTCCTCTTTGACCGAATCCGGAGCGGTTGGAGCTTTGGCCATAGCCAGGACCACGGCCTCGGTCACAGTTTCTGCCGCCGGGGAAGTCTGCGTTACTTCGGCGGATAAGCGCTCCGGCAAATATGATACGGCGGTAGTATCAATGAGCGTGGGTTGAGCAAGAGCTTGATCGGCTATATTGCTGGCCGCCTCGGGGCCAGCCGGCGCGGTAGGGACACGACTTGGTTGCCCAAGCCTATTCAGCACAACGAGACTAATAATCGAAACGGTTAATAGAATAATCCCGGCTGCCAGCCATTCCAGTCTGCGCCGCCGCCATGGCGGAGTGCTGAGGTAGAACTTCGGTTCAGCCGGCGCCAAGGGTGGCGGCTCCGGCGCGGGTAAGGGCTGAGCCGCTAAGGCCAATTCCTGTAACCACTGTTCCCGCGCTGGAGAACGTTTCATCGTGCTGGCGTCAACCGGCGGCATGGGGCCCTCGGGGGGCAACTCGGAGCGCAGGCGGGCTATATCGCCAATGACCTCCGGCCAGCCGTTCTGGCGCTGCGCGCGGTCCTTGGCCATCATTTTTTCAATCAGGCACGCCACGGCCATGGAGGTCTGGGGCATGAGGTCCACCAGGTCCGGAATCTGGTCGGTGATCTGGCGGTCCATGATTTCGGTGAGCGGCAGGCCCTCGAACGGCAATTTGCCGGTCAGGCAGTGATAGAGCATGGCGCCCAGGGAATAGATATCGGTGCGGCAATCGAGTTCGAGCCGGCCCTTGGATTGTTCGGGGGAAATATAATAGGGCGTGCCTACGGCCAGGTCCGCCGCAAACTGAGTCTGATCTACGCCTAAGCGCACACTGCGGGCCAGACCCAGGTCGGCGACCTTGACCGTGCCGTCGCCGTCAATGATGACATTATCGGGCTTAATATCGCAATGGATAACGCCGGCGGTTTCCCAGGCGTAGCTCAAGGCCTCGGCCACCCAGCGCGCGCACACCAAGGCCTCTTCCCGGGAAAGACGTTTTTTGCGCCGGACCCATTCGGCCACGCTGTAGCCGGAAATGAACTCCATGACAAAGTAATAAATGCCCTCCGGCGTCTGGCCGAAGTCGTAGATCTGCACAATATTGGGATGCTTCAATTGGGCGGTGAGCCTGGCTTCTGCCCAGAAGAATTTGCCGATATCAATCCCTTCCGCGTTCAGGGTGCTCGGCAGCATTTTGATAACCACCACGCGGTCCAGCGAAAGCTGGCGCGCTTTGAAGACGGCGCTCATGCCGCCCTGCGGCAACTGAGATATGATCTCGTAGCCTGGAATTATCGGGGCATTCACGGAAAAGAAAGCTTCTTCGTAACCAGCCTGTTCAATGATTGAATTTGCATGTCCATCGGATTTGTTCGGAGTATGCGAACAACCAGGGGCACAGGTCAAATGGTTTTTATTCGTAATCGGTCAGTTATTGGGGGGCTTCCTGCCGGCCCGCCTGCAGCGCTATGCGCAGCATTGCGGGCAGGCTTGTCAGGCAGGAGCCGCAACTTTCCGCGCCCCGTGACCACGCTGAAGGTGTGGCGAGCGCAAGGCTTGCCCCGCATGGCGGGGTCACGGGGACGCAAGAACCTACCCCCAAATAACGCCCATTACTTTTATTCGCGAAAAAAGATTGACGTGATAATAATGTCGTGTAATTTTTTATGAAATGCTTGTATATTGGAGGCAGTATGACGACATTAATTGAATTTATCCAGTACGAGAAATTGTACCGGCGCACCCTTCTCGAAGACGTCATTCCCTTCTGGATGCGGCATTCGCCGGACAGGATTCACGGTGGTTTCTTCCACTGTCTTGACCGCGCCGGTTCCGTTATAGATACGGAC
>JACPGN010000277.1 GCA_016182435.1 Lentisphaerota bacterium
GAACTGTGCCTGTCCTCCTGCCCGCGCGGTTTTCTCGAAAGCCTGGTTGCGCGGGTGCCGCTCCAGAAAATTGTCTGGGGCACGGATCAGATGCTCATAAATCCCGCGCATCAGCTTGGCCGTGTGCTTTTTGCCCGGATCACGCCGGACCAGAAACGCGCCATTCTGGGCGAGAATGCCGCCCGCATCCTGGAGCCAAGCGCGAGGCAGGGAAGCCCTTGAAATAGTGAATTAGGCGACAGAGCCGCAACTTTTAAGATCATTAGCCACAAAAAAGCACAAGCAGAGCACAAAAAATATTTTGTGCATCTTTGTGGCAAGATTGTCCACCGAAGGCGGATCCGCCTCTGGAGGAAAATTCCTATGCTTCAAGTTAGCGGGTTTATGCATTTGCCCACGATGCTGTTGAAGCCTTGGGGATCATGGATGGCCATTTCCGAAAGCGTTTTACGGTTGAGCTGCACCCGGGCCTTGCGAAAAAATGCGCATCCCTTCCGGTAAATGCTCCCAACCGATCTCCACCAGGCAGGCAATGTCCCCGGCATCCCTTAAGATCTGATCGTAGTAGAGCCAGGTGAACGGAATATAGGGTTTGACAAATGCCCGAACTTCCGCCCGGCTCATGCCGCTGCCCTTGATGGCGACCATGCGCTCCTCCTGCTCCACGCGCCAGGTCTCCACCCACCGGATGTCCTTTCCCAGCATAACGGTTTTATTGTCGAGCAACTCCCGGATGCGCCGGTAGGCGGCGATATATTCCAGCACGATCTTGTAAGCGCTGCATTGCGGATCCACTTCCCTGAAAAGCGCGTCAACATATTCGTTTCGCGCCATGATGGCCGGAAATACAGCGGGCGCCACATAGGGTATGTCCACGCACCAGCCTTCGAGAATAAGGAAGTCCTGGGGCTCACGCACCGGAACCACGTTATCGGTAACATCGCCTTTGCCGTCATGCAATGACTTGTCGAATACCGGGATGTCGAAAGGTTTCCCGCGCTTCGCCTTTTCCAGCAAGGCGATCAGCGCTTTGTAGCGGTGCGTGCCCGGCATTCCCCGGCTGACCTGGTAAAAAGCGTTACCCGCGTATTTTTTTGCCAGTGCCTGCCGCGCCCGCCATGAGAGGTAAAAATCATCAATAGAGAAACCCGCTATCTTATAGTTAAGGTCCCTCAACACGTATTTGATGAGGGTGGTGAGTGTGCTTTTTCCCACCCCCTGGCAGCCCTGTATGCCGATCACATAGGGGCGGGCCTGCTTCTTTTCCCTGTCGGTGATGTAGTGAAGGATCAATGGCAGATAATAGTTGACGAAGGTGGCCGGCTGAATGGTAATACCGCCGGTTTCCGCGGTAACGCTTGAGCGCGTCTTTTCGAATGCGTTAAGCAGTTTTGCTCTCATACGAAAAGAGCGGGGTTTTGCAACCCTGCCCGCCCGCCTGCATCGCTATGCGCCGTGCCTGCAATCCGGCAGTGCCGGATAGCACTGCGGGCAGGAAGCATTGCGGGCAGGCCGAATTGGCCGGATTAGTGCCTCAATCACGAGGAACTGCCATGAAAAACAAGAATGTTTCCGCCTGAAGCGGACCCGCAGAGGAGGGAACCACGGATGGCACGGATAACACTGATTGTTGACGGCCGCCCAGCGAAATCCGTGTAATCAGTGGTTGATTTTTTGGGTTGCGGGGCTATGCCACGCTTTAGAGCTCCCCGGATGCGGCGGGCATCCCGATAAAATCGAGAGTGCCCGCCCTACAGCCGGCGCCTTTATGCGTGGGTTGCCTTGGCTTCGCCGATGATGGTGGCAAAGCCAGCCGGATCATGGATGGCGATTTCCGAAAGCATTTTGCGGTTGAGCTGGATGCCGGCCTTGGTCAAGCCCTCGATAAAGCGGCTGTAGGTGATGCCATTCAGGCGGCAGGCCGCGTTCAGGCGCACAATCCATAGATGACGATACTCGCGTTTCTTGAGCTTGCGGTGGATCGTGGCCAGGCGCATGGCGCGGTCCACGGCTTCGGTGGCCTGGCGGAACAATTTACTGCGCGCGCCGTAAAATCCCCGGGCCCGTTCCAGGCGGCGTTTGCGCCGACGGCGCGAGGCGGGCGCATTAGTAGCTCTGGGCATGACGTGATTTTCCCTCCGGTTTCCTGCGAACGGTTAAACAAAGCTTCCGGCAATATTTCATGTGGGAGGCGCACTATGTGCGGCGACGGTCGCGGCGCATAGCGCCCCTCCTACTAATTTTAAAACTAAGCAGTTAAAAGAGATTCCCGAGCCGTTTCTGTTCCATTAAACCCAAAGCGCGCTTATTGCGGGCATTGCGCTTGCGCTTGCGTGATTTAGTGGTCATTAAGTGACCGCGCCCGGCGCCCAAGTGGATCAGTTTGCCGGTGGCCGTCTTGCGGAACCGCTTGCGCAGCGCTTTCTTGGTCTTCATTTTGGGCATAGGCTTAGTGCTCCCGATAAGAAAGCCGTCATTTGTATCCCATTCCCGCCAAATGTCCAGCCCTATTTCTTTGTTTCGCTCAAGGCGTTTTCATTTCCAATCACCCAGCGACTGAGCCGCCTGCGGCTGACTACGGCGCGCCAAGGCGCCATGGCTATACGCGGCAAATAGCCGCCCCCACCTTTACCGGAGCACGGCTAAAGGCTGATCTTATCGTCAGGATAAAAGCACGCCCAGCGGCACCGCCCATAGGCGTGCTCCAAGACTTACCGTTTCCTTCCCCAGATAGGCCAGTATGCCGGCGCGGCATTGAGGAGTTGTCGCCAACAAGGCCTTCAGACCCGACAGATCCCGTTCACGCCATTGCGCCGCGGCTTTCACTTCAATCGCCAACGCCGAGCGTCCCTTCTCGATCACGAAATCCACCTCATGCCGCCCCTGAATATTCCAGAAGTGCAGCCGCGCATCCGGCATCCGAGTTTCAAGGATGGATATCAACTGCCCGGCCACATAGGTCTCCAGGAGGGCGCCGCGCATCGGTTCATCCGCATCCGCCCGCCATGAAGCCACGCCCGCCAAATAGGATGCCAAACCGGCGTCAGCCATGTACAATTTTGGCGATTTGATCAGACGGCTGGCGCGATTGCTCAGATAGGGCGGCAAGCGGTGGATAAGAAAGGACAGTTCCAGATAACCCAGGTAACGGGAAGCCGTCGCTGTATTTAAGCGGGCATCCCGCGCCAGGTCGCTGATGTTCATCAACTGGCCGGTTCGCAATGCCGCCAGGCGCAACAAGGCGCGGAAAGCCAACACGTCGGACACGCGCGTGAACTCGCGCAAGTCCCGCTCGAGATAGGTCTGCTCATACCCCTTGAACCAAAGCGCCGCCTGCTGCGGTTCGCCAAGAACGACGGGAGGTAATCCGCCCAGCCTCATCTTTTCCAAATTCACCGGCAAGCCGCTAAGCCGTTCACAACGACGTGGATGCTCGAAGAAATCCGGAATAAAAGGTCTCTGCTCAATCCGACCGTGCAACTCGCGCAGCGATAAGGGATGCAACGTCAGATATATCGCGCGGCCGGCAAGGGAATCAGACGCTCCTTTCAACAACGCAAAGTTGGCTGACCCGCTCAAGAGAAACCGACCGGGTGTCCGATCACGCTCCACCGCTCGTTTGACGGCCATCAACAAGTCGGGGCATTTCTGCGCTTCGTCTATGGTGATCGCCGCGCCTTGATCCAACAGCGCGTCCGGATCCCGGCGGGCTGCTTCCAGCGCGGCATAATCATCCAGTGAAACATACCGCCGCCCCCGCAACGCGGCATCCCGCAATAAAAAAGTGCTCTTACCGCTTTGACGTAATCCGGTTACGATCACAACCGGCATACTGCGCAAAGCGGATACCACGGAAGTCTTCAATTCCCGCTGAAGATAAGGTGTCATAATTCGACATGGTATATGGGCGATAAGACACTTTCAAGAACATATTTTTGCCGGTCGGCAAAGGGCCAGGTTAGTGCCTGATACATCAGGAACCGCGATAAAAAACAAGAAAACACCGGCAAAGATTTTTTTCCGCCCCGGCGGATCCGCGCAGGCGGAACCACGGATGAACACGGATCCCGACTCTCCGGGAGGTCGGGACGGATACCGGCAGAAAGGCCCCCCTTTTTTTATCTGTGTTCATCAGTGTCCATCAGTGGTTAATTTCTTTCGGTTGTGGGCAAAGCCCGCGTTGGCTTATTTGCCCAGCGAAAGCACGACGCTTTCGAACACCTGGAATTGCGCGCCCTGGCGCCAGGCATCGGCAGAAAGCCCGGCCTTCCGGCTGAGATGGGCAAGCGTTTCCTCTTTGGTCCAGCCCTGTTCGGTGGCCACTTCCGGCAGGAACACCGCGCGCGCGGCGCCCTTGCTCAGAATAATCCCGTGCTGGCCCAGCTTGAAGGCCTCCAGGTTCGGAATAGCCGTGACCGGACTCAGGATGGAGACGTCCACCTCAATTGCCGCCAGTTCCGCGGGCTGGACCGGACTGAACCGGTAGTCATGCAGCGCGGCGCTCACGGCATTGTGGTGCGCCGAGCGATACAAGGGCAAGGCCTCGGCAGGCGGCAGCGAGCCGATGCAGCCGCGCAGTTCGCCCCTGATCTTGAGGGTCACAAAGGTGTGCAGGGGCATTTTCAATTTGGGCGTGACGGCGTAGGACTCGATGGCAAACGGCTCTTTTTTCCTGTTGCGCTCGCCGG
>JACPGN010000273.1 GCA_016182435.1 Lentisphaerota bacterium
CGGACCGGCGATCACCGGCAGATCGTATTCCAGGGCGCCGTAGCGCGCGCCAAACCGCCGGCACACACGGCCCGGCTCGACCAGGAGCAGCTTGACGGGCTTTTCCAGGGCCGCGCCCTGAGCGTCCACCACCCGCAACGCGCCATCGAACGTTCCGGGACCCAGTGCCAGCGCCGCTATGGAACCGGAGGTTGTTTTGCCCTCAACATTCAGTTCGATCATAGCATTGGCCGGCGACACCACGAGTGCATCACCGGTCGTCGCCACCAGCGTATCCGCGTGAACCAGTCCATAGCCTGCCTCAATGGGACTGACTCCACTTGTCGTGGATATGTGAAACGCGCCGATATTCATTTCGTCACTCCGCCTTTCCGAACTGGAACGCGTACAATTTGGCGCCCCGCATCTTGATCCACAGCCGCACCGGCTTCCCGGCCAAGGACGCCACGTCCGGACCGCCCGTCCACCACACCTCCTGGGCGAGGCCGTTGCGATCCACGCTTACGCTTTCCGCCAGCGTGAAGCCGGGGATGGGCCGGTCATGGTCATCCTGAATTTCCACCCAGGCCTCGCCCATCGCACCGCAGTCTATATTGAGACGCAAACGGCTCCCCGCGAACCGAAGCAGGGGCGTAACCAGCTCACCGCCCTCAGGCCCCGCATCGGCCGACACAAAACCATCCACCCGTTGCACGAGCCGCATGATTCCGCCCGCTCCGCCTTCCTGGCGAAGGTAAGCCCGCCGGCTCGGCGTCGCGCAGTATTGCCAAATTTCATCGCCGTGGCGGATCATGCCCGTGCCCATGTAGAGGTTGGCGTCATCGCGCTGGCCCAAGATCCCCAAACCGACATAGGCTTGCGGGAAGCGCGTCCAATGGATGCCGTCGCGGCTGACAGCGAGCGCCACATCCAGCACGCCGTCATTTTCATAACGCCCGCGCAAATCCCGGCCATGGCTGTTGTAGCCGTCATAGTGGCGGTAGCGGGAGGGAAAAGCGAGATAGACGTTGTCCGCCTCCGCATAGGGGAGCACGCACGCCGTGTAAAGGTCCATGCCCGGCGGATCCCCCGGCTCCGCCGTCATCACGACCGGAATCTCGTCAATCAGCGTGTTGACCATGAGTCGCTTGCGTTGGGGGTCAAAAGGCGCATGGGGCCAGGGCAGTTTCAAGAGGTCATCGAACTCCAGACGGCTGACGCACCGGTTCTTGCCGGGAACCCACGAGCGCAAGTAGGCGACGTATTTCCGAAGACGGCCGTCGTAGAAACACTCATTGTTGCTATCCATATAGAACGGCAAGGCCTGTCCGGGATGGCGCACCCAGTGAATCCCGTCCTTGGACTTGAGCAAATACAGTCCGGAATGAAACTGCAGCCCGTCACCTTCCTTCCACACTGAGGTTTCCTTCAGGTTGGCCAGGAACCAGTACGGATGGCCATCGCTCCGGTTCGGGTCGCACAGGATATCGCCATACACCTGCGGCATGACGACATTGTTGTTGCGCGAGCCTTGGATCGTGAAGAGGTTGACGTTTTTTCTCTTCCAGGTCAGGCCATCCGCGCTCGTGGCCAGGCAGATCATGTAGCCCGAGCCATCCTTCTTGGCCGGATCGTAATCGAAGTTTCCCAGGGGGATGGCCGTGTAATACATCCACCACTCGTCCGGCATCCGGACGATCCGGCTTTGACTGACGCATTGGCTCTCGATGGGCGTCTCGGGCAGCAGGACCATATCCGCTTTGCGCGGCGGATTCATGGCGAGCGCGATCCCTTCCTGCCGCGCGATCAAAGCGGCGTCAATGAACAACTGCTTGCGGGCGCCTACGTCAATCGCCTTATTTTCAGGCGTCATTGTTCGCGCTCCTTTCTTCTTTTGAAGAAATCTGGCTGCGGAGCCGCTCTAAGGAATCCGCCGCATCTTTCAGTAAGGCGGGCAAATCGTGCTGCCGGGCAAAATCGTGGATTTCCAGCATCAGCGGGCCGATATAGCCGGTGCGCAACAATTTCCGTGTAAAGCCTCCCCACGAAGATGAACCGAGACCCGGCAGTATATGATCGTCCGTAGCGCCGCGATTGTCGTTCAGGTGCAGGCCGCACAAACGCAGCCCCGCGACGGCCAGGTAGTCCTCGGTATTGCCGATGCGATTGGAGTGGCCCGTATCCAGCACAAAACCGATGGCGCCCGGCCGGTACCGGCGAATCCAGCCGAGGTGCTCCTCGGCGGTCAGCCCCATGGCCTCATTTTCCCAGCCGAATATGCAGGGGGTCGCCAAGACATGCGCTTCCAGTTCCGAGAGGACGTCCTGCAGCACGGCTTCTCCCGCGGCGCGCTCCAAGCCTTGCGGCAGCCCGGCATGGAAAGGAATAACGTGCGCCCCCAGCATGGCGGCGACATCGGCGCTCGCCTTGGCCAGGTCAATCATGAGCCGGCGATGCCGGGGTTCGGTTTGGGTCACCCAGTCGCCCACGGCGTGGACTGAAAAGATGCGGATGCCGTTGTCGGACGCGGCGGCCGCCAGCTCCCGCAACCGGTCCGGGCGGTCCCAGGCAAAATCCAAACCGCCCAGGTACAAATTCAGCTCGATGCACTTGAACCCGGCCTTGGCCAGCAGGGGCAGATGTTGCGCGGGATCAAACGCGTTAGGATGTGTAAAATCAGGACGCGAAAAACACGTTGAAATGCCCGCGGCCAAGTGCAGAGCGCCGGCGCGGGCGCATTCCAAGGCGCACGCGAGCGCCTCCGGCAACCGCTTTTCGATCTCCGTCAAGGCGAACCGGAAGGCGGCCTCCTGCCGATCCGCTCCCGCGCTGTCGGCATCGGCGGGGTCCTTGATTTCCAGGTGCATGCGCCGGGGATTGCCGCGCAGTTCAGGTGTTTGTTCCAGCGCGCGGGCGCCCAGCGTGATCACGAGATCGAACGCCGTTTCAGCAAGGGAACGAACATTTTTCGGGCGCTGACCGTCCTTGACCAGGTCAATGCCCCGTTCCTGCATCAGGCGCACGGCAACGGGGTGCAGATGATCCCACGGTTCCACTCCCGCGCTGGACACCGCCGCATTTCCGCCGGCCAAACGCTTGAAGAGCGCCTCCGCCATCTGGCTGCGTCCCGCATTACCGGTGCAAACAAACAAGACATGCGGTCGTGTGGTATCCATGATTTTAAGGCAGGCTCATTACCGCAACCTCAACAATCGCCTCGCGTTGGCAAGCTCATGGTTCACGGCTGGTTTTCACGTTCACAATTCCAGAAACTCAGGGTGATGGGTTTTCAGCCACGCCCGGAAATCGGTTAGATGCTTTTCCGTGCACGAGGGGTAAGGCCCGCGGCACCGTAGGCTCGTCTTCAGGAATCCCGCGCTCAAGCCCAGCACGCGGTCAATGGCGCTGTCCACGCAGCCCGCCGCGAACATCGGCTTCAATCCCTCGTGGATGATGTGATCGTAGGTGTCCATCCAAGTCTTCAGCTCATCCCAGCGCTCCTTGAGCCGGAGCTCGAACGTCCGGAGCAGGAGGCGTGGATTCTGATAGATGAACGAACTGCACGCGCCGATCGCGCCGTAGGGGCCCAGCGCGTGCCATCGGTTTTCCCCCACGAACACCTGGTGAAAAGCGCTCAGCGCCTTGCATCCCTCCGGAGTGTCGCCAAGCGTGTCGGCATTGCTCTTCACGCCGATGATTGCGGGGATCTCCGCGTGAATGCGCCTGTGCAAGTCCAGCGAGATCGCTTTCTTTGCGCGGAGCGTCTCGTAGATCGTGATCGGCATGCCCGGCGCGGCATCGGACACTTCCTTGAAAAAACGCACCA
>JACPGN010000065.1 GCA_016182435.1 Lentisphaerota bacterium
GGTCGGCTCGCCGCCCGGCTATATCGGGCACGAGGAGGGCGGCCAATTAACCGAAAAAGTCCGGCGCAAGCCGTATTCCGTGGTGCTCTTCGATGAGATTGAGAAGGCCCATCCGGAGGTCATGGACATCCTGCTCCAGATCCTGGAAGAGGGCATGCTGACCGACAGCCTGGGCCGGCGGGTCAGTTTCCGGAACACGGTTATCATCATGACCTCCAACCTGGGCTCCAAGTTTGCCCGGGGCACCGGCGGCTTAGGCTTTGCCACCGGCACGGCTACGGCCCAGGTGGAGGGCTTGAAGACCCAGATGCTGGAGGAAGCCAAACACGTCTTCAAGCCGGAGCTCTTGAATCGCTTAGACGATGTGATTGTTTTCCGGCCGCTGAGCCGTGAAGACGTGGCTTTGATCCTGGAATTGGAAATGGCGCAAGTCCGCGCGCGCATGGCGACCAGGCATGTCGAAATCCGCTTGACGCCCGAGGCCAAAGCTTTCCTGATCGAAAAGGGGTTCGATGAAGTCTATGGCGTGCGCCCGCTCCGCCGCGCCATTGAGAAATTTGTCCAGGACCCGCTGGCCGAGGAGATCCTCTCCGGCCGGCTGGGCGCGGCGCCGGCGGTCGAAGTCCAGCGCTCCGGCGACAAGCTTTCTTTCGTCCCCGTGGCTACGCCCGAGGTGGTGGTCAGGTCCGACGCAGAAAAGCCTGTTGAGGGCGAGGTGGCGCGGAATCCGCAATAGAGAACCTTATCTCAATTTTGATGTAGGAGCCGAACCCCTGTTCGGCGAATCGTCGCAGCGGGGTGTGACTCCTACGAATCGTCGCAGCGGGGTGCGACTCCTACCGTAAGCCTGAACAGCCTGCGCGGTTATTCACTATGATTGCCATCTTGCGCGCCTTGTCATGGTTATGCGCCCGCTTGTCGCTCGCGCAAGTGCAGCGCGCCGGACGGGCGCTGGGATGGTTGCTGGGATCGGGCCTGCGCTATCGCCGGGGTGAAGTGCAGGAAACCATCCAGCGCTGTTTTCCGGAAAAAACGTTGGCCGAAACGCGCGCGGTGGCCAACGGCATGTACCGGCACCTGGGAACGTTGCTGATTGAAGCCTTGCGCGCCGGCCAGATTGATCCAGCGATCCTGGCCGGGGAAGTGGATTTTTCCGGTTTCGAAAAGATCATGCAGATTCTGATGGAGGGCCGCGGGCTCCTTGTGCTCACGGCGCACGTCGGCAATTTTGAGCTGCTGGCCATGCTGGCGGCTTTCAAGGGCGCGCCGGTGACCGTGATCATCAAAGAACTGAAACCCAGGTGGCTTAACACCTGGTGGGTTGCGACCCGCGCAAAGTTCGGCGTGAAGATGCTGCCGGCTCGCCACTCGTATCGCTATTGCCGCGAGGTGTTGAAGGCCAATGGGATTCTGGGATTTATCCTGGACCAGAACATGAAGCGCAATCGCGGTATTTTCGTGGATTACTTCGGCCGAGCGGCCTGCACTTCGCCGGGGTTGGCCCTGCTGAGCGCGCAATGCGGCGCCCCGGTCCTGCCCGTGTTCATGCTGCGCGAGAGCGATGGCCGCCACCGCCTGCACGTCCTTGATCCGCTCAAGCCGCCCGCGGGCGCCGACTCCGCGGCCATTCGCCAGGCTACCCAAGCCTACACCACGATCATTGAACAATTTGTGCGCGCGCACCCGGAGCAGTGGATCTGGCTGCACCGGCGCTGGCGCACCCGATCGCTAAGAATACGGATTTTCATGCCATAGGCAGATCCGCCTATAAGGCGGAAACACCCTTTATCTTTGTGCCCTTTGCGAGCTTCTGTAATAAATAAGGGCAAACAATCGCGTAACCCCTTATAGTCTCAGTCTTGTGGGTAGGTTGTGAACCTCAATGCTATCATTCCCGCCCCGTGTCAAAGCACGGGATAAACTCCAGCGGGAATCCAGCATTGCCTGCCCGGCCACAGGCCAGGGATTTTTCTGGATTCCCGATCAGGTCGGGAATGACCCGCCTGCAGCGCTGTGCGCAGCACTGCGGGCAGGCAATCAGCCCACAAGACTGAGGCATTACACAATCGCTAATTTTGTTGTTGCTTTCCACTCGGTGATTAGTTTTAATTCGCTTTAAAGAGCGTTCTTAACCATTTTTTACAAGGAGTAGCAAGGCATGAAAAAGCTTGGTTTCTATGTCGGTGTAATTGCGGTGGGAGCGCTCGGCAGCCTGTTCCCGGCTGGGGCTTGGGCGCAAACCAGTTCGGCGGCTGAGGATATTCCGCCCTGGTACCTGGGTTTGCGCGGCGGCTTCATCAATTTTGAGGGCGATGAGGCGCCTAAAGACAGCGGTTTTGGCTCGCTGCGCCTGGGGTACGATTTTTCCCAATTGCTGTCGCTGGAATACGGCGTGGACGTGCTGCCGCATCTGAAACGCAACGTCGTCTACGATTACGATACCGGCGTGCCGGTGCCCCGCCCGGGCCTGGATGACGACAGCGCCTGGGCCGCTGGCCCTTCGGTTGATGCGCTCTTGCACCTGAATATTGCCGACAACCGCCACTGGGATCCCTACCTGCTGGCCGGCTTAGGCGTTCTTTACTACAGCGAGGACCGCCAGTTCCGCGAGCGCGCCGATGTTGACGCCCGCTACGGCGCCGGGCTGGCCTACCACTTCAACCCGGAATGGGCCGTGCGGCTCGATGCCCTCGGCCTCACCACCTTGGGCGAGCGGTATGAGTTCAACTTTATGCCCAGCCTCGGCGTGAACTGGAAGTGGGGTGCGCATGTGCCG
>JACPGN010000278.1 GCA_016182435.1 Lentisphaerota bacterium
AATTTGCGGCTGGCTTTTCCACGGAAATGCCAATTCCTCACAGGTCGAAACGATGTGAATACCCGCTTCCGCCAGTTCCCGCACTTGCGGCTCCAGGCGGCGCAAACTGGAAACCGTGGTCAGGATGGCCACGCGGGGCTTCGCGCCCTGACAGGCCGCCGCCAGATTCGCGCGCACGATAACGCCGAGAGGCTTGAGCCCGCAAAGAACGCCCAGATCCCGGCCAACTTTGTCCGGGCCCGGATCCACCGCGCCGACAATCCGGATTGTTCCGCGTTCCAGGGCGAACCGGACAATCTTCTGCCCCAACGGTCCCAAACCAACCTGAACAATCGGCATCACAAGAAAAACTCTTTCACTGGGTGAGCGCCTGCCATAAGACCATCGGGACAAGCTATTTGTCTCGGCCGGTAGAGTCAAGCTTAAAGCCGCTTATTCGTAAGTGGGTCACTCAGCAGTTATTTGGGGGGATCGATCCCAATGGCCTCAGCAAGCTGAGGCCCTACGTAGGGCGCGACCTCGTGTTGCGCCATTTTACCTCTAAGGGGTTACGCTTATTCAAACGTAACCGGCAAGGACAGCGGCAGGTAACCGCTGGCGGACGGCATCACGACCCAGACATCGCCGGTGGCGTTGCGGACGGCCGGATCGGTAAGCCCATCGCCATCGTAATCGGCCGGAACGGGAATGTAGCCGCTTCCGCCCACGCCGAGCAAGTTCGTGAACGTCAAGGTCGGATCATAGGCGGTGGACGGCCGGAACTTCCAGTCGCCGGTGGTTTCGCCAAAGACGGCGGGATCAGCTAAGCTATCGTTGTTATAAATCCCCGGCACGGCCCAGTAATTTGTCCCGCCCAGCAAGTTGGATACTTCGATGGGGAGGTAGCTATTCGCTGAAAGCAGAGCACGCCAGTCGCCCATATTGCGTTCGTAAATGGCGGGATCAGCTTTGAGGTCGCCGTCATAGTCCGCGGGGACGCCGCTATAGCCCGGAGCGCCCAATGGCTGGGACATCGTAAAGAGGACATAGTTGGCGCTGGAAAGCAGAACTTTCCATACGCCGGTCGTTTCCTGATACACGGCCGGATCGGCTAAGCGATCCCCGTCATAATCAGCGGAAACCGGGGTGTAGCCGATTCCGCCCAGCCCATTCAAGGTGGTGGTGAAGACGGCATAGCCGATGGTGGAAAGCCTCACTTTCCAGGTCCCGGTAGCCTCGTCATAAATGCCGGGATCGGCCAGCCCATCGCCGTCGTAATCGGCGCTGACGCCCGAAGAAAAACCGAGCGTATTCACTACGATCGGCCCAACGTAGCCGATGCCGGTGGCTGTCAGGGCCAGGGTTGGAGTTTCACTGATCGTGAACTTTGCCAATTTGCCTCTAAAGCTTGGTGTTTCCTCGGTATATCCCAGGTATAAAGCATTATTTTCGATAACCGTATGGAGAGCGTGATAACCGCCGGTCATCACCGTCTCGTTTTGAATTAAATTCCAATTAGAGGCATCGTAGACCGCGCGGGCAACCGGATTCGCTTCATTGGACCCTTTAAGATAATGGACAATAAACCGGCCATTATAGTAAGAAAGCCCGTTGATAACCCCCAGTTTGCCGTCATCCTGTAAAATCACGGAGCGCGACTGCACTACGTTAAAATTCGTGTCGTAGACGATCCGATAGTAGCGGTCGTTTACTCCCGGTCCCACGTATTGCGGCGAAACGAAATGAAAATAACCGTCGAGATAAATGGCCGCATCGGCATTGGCATGCGAATTCGAACCCGTGCCTTCAAGATAACTCGTGATAAAGTTCAGGTTGCCGTCATATTTGTAGATTTTATGCGCGGCCTGGCCCTCCGGATAAAACTTGCCCACATAGACATACTCGCCATCGCCGAAGAGCAGCATGTCATTGGTCGGGGGCTCGTTAGTCACCACTTGCGTTATGCCTATCCGGGTGAAGTCCCGGTTAAACTTTACCAGCCACAAGTGGCCGCCATCTCCGCTTCCGGCGATTGAGAATACGATGAAATGGTGATTATTCTGGAAAATGTGCTTGTGATCCGCTATGGCTTCACCAGCCGTGTCATTAGTGGAGGCGATGCTGGCGTACGCGCCGACGGCATTAAGATTCAAATCATACTTCCGGACGGTAATTTTTGCGTTTGATTCGCAGGACGCCACAATATTGGTGCCGTCGTAAACAGGCTGACTCGAAGTCGTCCCCTGGTCGGTATCCAGATAGATGTTTGTGTTTTGCGTAAAGGTTAAGGCGTTGGTATTCCGTTCAACCGCGATCACCTTGAACCAGACCTGGGTGGAATAATTCTCATTCCAGTCCGAGCCCGCGTTCCAGGCGATCGCCCTGCCGGCGCCGGGCGTCACGCCGGCGCCATAGCCGCTGCCGGCGAAGTTAGTGGCCGCCAGGTCATAAGTCGCGCCGTTGTTGGTGGAGACGTTCACGGAAACCGCGCAAGCCGGCGTGGTGCTGGTGAGGTTGTAGGCAATATCCACGCTCTTGGTTCCGGAGCGCTGCGAAGCCAGCACGCCCGTAACCTGCGGCGCCGCGGCGAACACGGTTCCGGCGCCAAGCAACGCAAGCGCCGCCGCCAACAACCGTTCCCCGAAACATTGAAATTGAAGCCGGTATTTTTTATTCATGATTGACTCCTGTCTACTGCTTTAGCGATGCGTGATTTGGACAACATGCCTTGAGGCCAGGCCCTAAATCTCGGCGAGCAGCTCCTTGAGGTGTTCTCCGGCGCAGCCGGCCGAACCCCGGGCGAGCCAGGCCAGGCTGGTTCTACGTTCGCGGAATATGGCATTGGCCAGCTCCTGGATATCCTCGGCTTGCACGGCCTGGATCGCCGCGAGCAGCTCTTCGGGCGTTATGACCTTTCCATAATTCAGGACATGATCGCCGACCCACATCATATGACCGGCCGGGCTTTCCAACCCGAGCCGTATCTGGCCGAGCACATACTCCTTGGCGCGCTGGAGTTCCGGCGGAGAGATGGGGCGCCGTTTCAACCGCTGGATTTCGCGCACAATCAGCTCCAGGGCCTTGAGGTCGCGTTTACGGTCCAACCCGGCGCTGATCACCAGGTCCCCGGTTTCGGCAAACAGTTGCGCGCTGGAATGAATGGCATAGGCCAGGGCGTGCTTTTCGCGGACAACCTGGAACAGGCGCGAACTCATGTTCTCGCCCAGAATAACGTTCAGCAGTTTCAGGGCGTAACGCCGCGAGTCGTTGCGGCCGAAGATCCGGAAGCCCAGCGCCAACTGGGTCTGCTCGATATCCTTGGCCTTGAGGGCGAGCCGCTCCTGCGGCACCGCCGCGCTGACTCTCTGGTAGCCGGGCTCTCGCGCGCGGACGACACCCCGCATCAGTTTCTCCACCTGGCGGACGCATTCCTCGTGCTTAACATGGCCGGCGAAAACAAAAACCGTTTTCTGCGGCACATATTTCTGGTTCTTGAAGCTTAGAATCTGCTGGCGCCCCAGGCCGCGCAGCGTTTCCGGATAACCGATCAGCGGCCGGCCGAGGCAGTGGTCTTGCCAGAGAGCGGCGTTAAGCATTTCCTGCACCACTTGTTCCGGCTGATCGCGGTACATCATAATTTCCTCGATGATGACGCCGCGTTCCTTTTCGATGTCCGCCGGCGCAAACCGCGGGTGCCGGAACATTTCCGTCAGGATGGCCAGCGCTTTCCAGGTGTGATTGTCGGCCGTGCGGGCGTAGTAGCAGGTCAGCTCTTCCTGAGTGAATGCATTGCAAAACCCGCCCCGGCCTTCGATGGCCTGCGAGATATCGCGTGCGGACAACCGCGCGGTGCCCTTGAACAACAAGTGCTCGATGAAGTGGCTGATGCCGGCCAAGGCCCGCGTTTCGTAGCGCGCGCCGACCCCCACCCAGACGCCCAACGCCACGCTCCGCACACGCGCAAAAGCGGAAGTTGCCACGCGGATGCCGTTGGCCAGCTCCGTTTGATGGATATCCATCATCATGGTCGTGTGCCTCCAGCAGCATTGCGCAGTTCGTGAAATGTTGCCACGCCGTCGTAAAGGGCTTTGCCCACGATCACGCCCGCCAAGTTAGATTTGCCCAGGGCCGCCAAGGCGGCCACGTGCACCGGGGCAGCCACGCCGCCGGAAGCGATTACCCGGCAGGCCACCCGCTCGCAAAGCGCCGCGATGGCCATTACATTCGGTCCGGTAAGCATGCCGTCCTGGACAATGTCCGTATAAATCAGGGTTTGAATGCCGATGGCTTCCAGCCGCGCGGCCAGCGCCAGTGCGTCCATTTCGGTTGTTTCGGTCCAGCCCTTGATGGCGATTTGTCCGCCGCGCGCATCCAGACCCACGGCCAGCCGCTCGCCAAAGCGCTGCACAAGCCGCGCGAGGGTCTCCGGCGTCAGGCAAGCCCGCGTGCCCAGCACGGCGCGCTGCGCGCCGACGGCGAGCAAAGCGGCGACCTGCTCATCCGTCCGCAGGCCGCCGCCGACCTCGACGGGAATCCGCACCGCGCGGACGATTTGCTCGATCACGGCAGTGTGCACCGGGAGGCCTTGCAGGGCGCCATCCAGGTCCACGACATGCAACCAGGCGGCCCCTTGCTGTTCCCAGGCTTGGGCCATGCCGACGGGATCAGCCGAATAAACCGTTTCATCAGAAGTCCGCCCCTGGCGCAGGCGCACGCAGCGCCCGTCCTTCAAATCAATGGCCGGAATAATGGTCAGAAAGGACATGGATATCTGCGGATTACTGCGCGACAACGGTCACCTGATCGTAGAGAATCGGGCCGGCCAGATTCAGTATGCCGTCCATGGGATAGTCAACCGCAAACCAGAAATCGTAGGTCCCGGGTGGCAAGGTAATACCGTTTAGCACCGGCGTGGAAGACAGGTCAAAGAGCGGGCCCTGATACACTGGCTCTAACTGGGCCAAGTCTCCGCTGAACGGCGTCCATTGCAAGGAGCTACTTAAATAATACCAGCCGGCGGAATGGGCCCAAGCCACGATCCACCAGTCAACCGGCACATCCGTAGGATAAGCGCCCGGGTTCATGGCCACGGCAATCGTCACCGGGCTGGAAGAATTAACGGTAACATTATTCAAAGCGCCATTAGCGGTTATCAATGGCCCGATAACACCGACAAACCCGCTGTCCGACGCGCTGAAAGCGCTGATCAGCGCGGCGTTGGTGGCCTTGACCCAGTAATAATATGTGACGCCGGCGGCAGCCGTCAGATCAGTATAATTGGTGGTAGTCGTTATGCCCACAGGAATCGCTTGGGCGTAGCTGTCGAGGGTATTGCGCCACACTTGGTAGCCCGTCGCGCTTTCCCCGCTCCCGGAGGAATCGCTTACCGGGGACCAAGCCACTTGCACCCGATCCGTGTCGGCGCCGTCGCCGACGCTCACGCCCGTCGGCGCGGCCAGTGTGCCGGCGTTGACCAGCAGATAGACGGGGTTCGAGGACAGTAATGCAATGGTATACTGGCCGCCGCTGATGGTCACGTTGGTGGACGTGAACACGCCGTTGGTGTCGGGCACCGCGTCCACGAGGATGCCTTGCGTATTGGTGCCCAGACCAGATATGACGACATTAGTGTGGGGGCTGTTGGTCTCGCTGCTCCAAGCCACCACCACGTTCGTGCCGTTGGCCGTGAAGCGGTAGGCCCAAATATTGGCGCCGAGATCCAGCGGCTGGCGGACGGAGGCGCGGTCAATCAGGGCGGACAGCTTTTGATAGGCGTAGTAAAGCTGACGGCGTACGCCGTTAGTGTCGATCGGCGTCATCCACTTCAGGCGGACATCGTCTTCCATTGGCGGCGTGAGTTCCGTGTAAATGAACCGTTCGAACAGGTTGGAGCCCAGCGCATAGACCGTGGTTTGAACGAACCAGCGGGCATTGTCGGTTTGCGTGCCGACCATGTTGGTGAACGTGGCGCCCGTGTGTTCGTAGAAGGCATACTCGGTGGCCCACACGCGCGGTAGATTGGTCATGCCCAGCGTGGTCTGGAAATAGGCAGTTATGTTGGGCAAGTAGAAGGCACTGGACGGGCTGGTGGGTTTATCGAGCGGCGCGTAGGTATGCAAGGAAATCACATCAATGTTGGTGTAAGCCATCTGTTGCAGCAGGGCTTGCGTGTCGGACGTGTCGAACGGATCGTAGGCAAACCACGCTTGGGGACACGCCGAGCGGATCGCCAGGCTGCCCTGGATGACCATGCTGATGAAATTGGTGCGCGGCAGACTGTTGCCGGGGTTGCCGGGGATTGTGCTGGAATATTCGTTGACCAGTTCCCAGACCCTGATCGGA
>JACPGN010000270.1 GCA_016182435.1 Lentisphaerota bacterium
AGCATTTGAAGTTTATAAGGCTTAGATAGTGAATAGATTGCGTGATTGTCTGACAATTAATGACCCACAAATTTTGCGGAGGAGCCAAATTCTTCTTTGACGCCAATTTCTAATTTCCAATTTCAGCATCCCTTCTGCATTCCGCCTTTATGAATGTTGTCCTGCAGTCCATCGTCAAACGGTTCGGCGCCGTTACGGCCGTGGACAACGTATCCCTGGAGATCCGCGCCGGCGAATGTTTTTTCCTGCTGGGCCCCTCCGGCTGCGGCAAGACCACGCTACTGCGGATAATTGCCGGATTCTGCGCGCCGGACGAGGGCCAGCTCCTGTTCGACGGCAAACAAGTCGGCGGCCTGCCGCCCCACCGCCGCAATACCGGCATGGTCTTTCAGAATTACGCGCTCTGGCCGCATCTGACGGTGGCCGCCAACGTGGCCTTCGGCCTGACGGTGCCGGGCCGAACTTTGCCGGCGAGTGAGCGGAAAGCGCGCGTTCAACGAATGCTGGCGGTCATGCACTTGGAGGACTATGCCGGGCAGAAACCCAATCAGCTCTCCGGCGGCCAGCAACAGCGGGTGGCCTTGGCGCGGGCGCTGGTTATTGATCCGGCTTGCCTGCTCCTGGACGAGCCGCTCTCCAATCTGGACGCCAAGCTGCGCCTGGAAATGCGCGTCGAAATCCGGCGGCTGGTCAAGCGGCTCGGCATCACCACAATCTATGTAACCCATGACCAGAAGGAAGCCCTGAGCATGGCCGACCGTTGCGCCGTGCTGCGCCAGGGCCGCGTAGAGCAGATCGGCACGCCGCGCGACCTGTATGAGCGGCCCGCCAACCGGTTTGTGGCCGACTTTATCGGCGGCGCCAATCTGGTTCCGGGCACGGTCCGGGCGCTGACTCCCCTGGGCGCCGTTATCACCACGGCCTTCGGGGAATGCTCCGCCCATAACTTGCGCGGCGCGCTTCAGCCGGGCGCGAAGGTTACCCTGGCGATCCGTCCCGAGCATTTAAGCCTGGGAGCGCCTTGCACTGAACTTCCCGCCAGAGGCGGGTCCGCCCCCGGCGGAAACTGGTTTAAGGGACATGTGACCGAATCCGTCTATTCAGGGGACACAATTGAATCCTGGATCAGGATGTCCGATGGTTCCATTCTGAAATCGGTGGCAAGCGCTACGGGCAGGCCCGCAACCGCGGCGGCGGACATCCCATTTCACGTGAATCCGGATGAGGTGATTGTGCTGGCGGCGGAATAAAGACGGACGCCAGACGACAGACGACGGACGACGGAGTAGGAAAGCAAACATCCAACGCCCAACATCCAACCCCGCGAGGCGCTGGGCAAGCATCGAATTTATCCCGCGTTACGCGGGACGCCCAACTTCGAATGAAAATAAAATCATTCAGTTCTGTGGTCGCAGTTCCATAATAGCCACGCCGTCACCGGCGCAGCTACACGGACTTTATGAAGATGAATTTTCGGGTTTCCGGCATTGAATGTTCGGCGTTCGATGTCCCGCGTAACGCGGGATAAATTGGATGCCCCGCCTGCAGCGCTATGCGCAGCATTGCGGGCAGGTTGCCACGCGTTTCGCGTGGTTCGATGTTTGCTTATTCTTTTTCCCAATGAACCGAGCCTATATCCCTACTCTTTTACTATTTCTTGCGCTGTTGCTCGTGCTCCTGGCGCCGTTCCTGCTGCAGGGCAAGCGCGCCAAGCTTTCCGCTGGCGCTCGCGCGCTGGTGATCATCAGTCCGCACAATGAGGCCGTGCGCTATGAGTTCGAGCGCGCCTTCCGCCGCTGGCACCAGGCGCGCTTCGGTGAGGCAATCGCTATTGACTGGCGCAACATCGGCGGCACCAGTGAAATTGTCCGGTACTTAGACGGCGAATTTGCCGCCGCCGAGCGCACCGGCCGTCGAGGGATCGGCCTTGATCTATTTTTTGGCGGCGGGGCGTATGACCATGCGCAGCAGGCCAGGAAAGGACACTTGGAGGCCTGCGGCGTGCGTAAGCGCCATCCGGATTGGCTGACTGAGGCTATCATCCCGGCCACATTTTCGGGCGAAGTATTTTACGACACGCAAGACCGTTGGTATGGGTGTTGTCTCAGCAGTTTTGGCATCTGCTGGAACCAGGACGTGCTCGCCGCGCATGGCATCAGCCGCGCCCCGCGGAGTTGGGCCGACCTGGCCAATTTCAAGTTTTTCGGCTTGGTGGCCCTGGCCGATCCGACCAAGAGCGGATCCATCAACAAAGCGTTTGAGATGCTGATCCAGGAGCAACTCAGGGCTGAATTGACCGCGCGCGGCGTCCCGGCCGGTCAGGCCACGCCTGAGGCTCTGGCCGCCGGGTGGTCCCGCGCCCTTGGCCTCATTCGCCAGATTGGCGCCAATGCGCGTTATTTCACCGACTCCGCCAGCAAGGTGCCGCTGGACGTGGCTCAGGGCAACGCGGCGGCCGGCATGTGCATTGATTTCTACGGCCGGTTTGAAAGCGAAATGATTACCCGCAACGAAGGCTCAGCGCGCATGAATTATCTCACGCCGGCGGGCGGCTCCTCGATCTCGGTGGACCCGATCAGTCTCGTGCGCGGCGCGCCGCACCGCGAGCTCGCCGAGCGCTTTATTGATTTCTGCCTCAGCCCGGAAGGACAGCAGCTCTGGAACAGCCGCGTCGGCGCACCCGGCGGTCCGGAGCGCTATGCCCTGCGCCGGCTGCCGATCCGCAAAGATATGTATACTGCCGCCTTTCTGGCGACAATGTCCGATCCCGCCGTGGCGCCCTACGAGCAAGGCGGCGGCTTCACCTATCAAGCCGCCTGGACAGCCCCCGTATTCTCACTAATTCGCACATTGATTCGCACCATGTGCATTGACACGCACGCGGAATTGAGGCAAGCCTGGGAAGCCATTAACCGGAACGGCGCTCCGGCTGAGTGTCCGGACGCTTTCGCCGCGTTCATGGCTGTGCCGCCCAATGCGGAATATGGCCAGGCCCTGGCGGTAACCGCGGGACAACTGAACGACAAATTAACTGAAGCGCGGCTCACCCGGGAATGGATTCTGTTTTTCAGGGACCAGTACCGGCAGGCCCGGGAGCTGGCGGAACTGTAAGGTCTCAGTCTTGTGGTGGCAACGGGTAGGGCGCTTTCGCCGAAAGCGCCGCGGACGGCTCGGCGAGCCGTCCCTACCTTCACGCGACCACCTCGTAACTGACCCATTATACCGAACCATGAAAAACACTGGCGCCATCCTGATTGCCACGGTCACCCTGGGCCTGCTGGGCCTTTTCTTTTTCTGGCCGCTGGCGCTTACGGTAAAAAGCGCCTTTGTGTTCGACCAGCAATGGACTTTTGTATTTTTCAGAGAACTTTTTCAGAACCCGATCTACCCGGAAGGCCTGCTCAACAGTTTGGCGCTGGCGCTCGTCACCACGGGACTGGTGGTAATGATCGGCCTGCCGTTAGCGATGCTGGCCGCCCGATCAGATTTCCCCGGTAAAGCATGGCTGACCGGTTTGATTCTGCTGCCTATGATTCTGCCGCCGTTTGTCGGCGCCATCGGCATCCGCCAGCTACTGGGTCCTTGCGGCGCCCTCAACGCCGCGCTGGTCAACCTGAACCTGATTGATTGGCCCCAGGCGGTTGACTGGCTGGGCCAGGGCCGGTTCTGGGCGGTGGCGGTTACGGAGGCTTTGCATCTCTATCCCATCTTTTATCTCAACGCGGTGGCGGCTATTGCCAATGTGGACCCCTCGCTGGAAGAAGCGGCTGAAAACCTGGGTTGCGCCGGCTTTCAACGGTTCCGGCGCATCACCCTGCCGCTAATGATGCCCGGACTCTTTGCGGGCGGGATGCTGGTTTTCATCTGGTCATTTACCGAACTGGGCACGCCGCTTATGTTCGACTACAGCAGAGTAACCCCCGTGCAGATTTATAACGGCATTCAGGATATGGGGGGCAGCCCGCTGCCGTATGCCCTGGTCGTGGTTATGCTGGCAGCCTCGGCATTCTTTTATGCGCTCGGCAAAGGCGTATTCGGCCGCGCCGGCCATGAGATGATGGCCAAGTCAATCTCGCTGACAGTTGGCCAGCCGCTGCGGGGCATGCGCTGCGGCGCGGCTGTGGGACTGTTTGTATTCGTATTCGCGCTCGCCGTTCTGCCGCATCTGGGCGTTGTGCTCACGAGTTTCAGCCAGGCCTGGTACCGTTCCGCGGCGCCGGAGCAATGGACGCTGGAATGGTATCGCCAAGCGCTTGGTCACAGTCTCACGCTGCCGAGTATCCGCAACAGTTGCTTTTACGCTTTTGCCGCCATGGGCGCGGACCTGGTTCTGGGAGTTGCCGCCGCCGTGGTGATTGTGCGCAGCCGCCTGCGCTGGCGCGGGGCGCTTGACCTTTGCTGCATGCTGCCCCTGGCCGTGCCGGGCATTGTGCTGGCCTTTGGTTATATTGCCATGAGTCAGAGCGGCCGTTTGTTCAGCGGGCTGAACCCGACCGAGAACCCGACCGGCTTGTTGATCATTGCCTATGCCGTGCGCCGTCTGCCTTACGTCGTGCGCGCGGCCGTGGCCGGCCTGCAACAGATTTCAACCTCGCTGGAAGAAGCGGCGGCGAACCTGGGCTCGCCGCCGGCGCGGACCGTTATGCGGATAACCTTGCCCTTGATCAGCGCCAACCTGATCGCGGGCGGAGTGTTGGCTTTCAGCTTTGCCATGCTGGAAGTTTCGGATTCGCTGATGCTGGCCCAGAAGCAGGCTTACTTCCCCATCACCAAGGCGCTCTACGAGCTGTTCCAGGTGCTGGGCAACGGGCCTTACCTGGCCTCCGCCCTGGGCGTCTGGGCCATGGTATTTCTGGGCATCACCCTGCTATTGGCCAACCGCCTGCTGGGCCGGCGCCTGGGTACCATCTTCCGACTGTAGGACATTTTTAAGCAAACGCCCA
>JACPGN010000271.1 GCA_016182435.1 Lentisphaerota bacterium
AGGCATTTTTATTGTTTCGCGTTTTATCATCGCCGCGTTTTATGCTTCGATTCCCGATGTGGGATTCGAGCCGATGGTGACGATTATCGTTCCCTGCCGTAACGAGGCCGATGCCATTGCCAAGACCATTATGCGCATTTATGCGGAGGGGTATCCGCATCACAAACTGGAGGTCATTGTCGTGAACGACGCCTCCACGGACACCACGCTGGACGAAATGCGGCGAGTCCAGTCATGTTTTCCGTCGCTGGTGATTGTTGATTTCGAGAAAAACCGCGGGTTGGCTCAGGGGATGGCGGTGTGTACGCTCCTGGCGCGCGGCGAGATTTTGATCTTTGTCGATTCGGACACCTTTATCCGGCCCGGTTCCGTGCGGAAAATCTGCCAGGGCATGGCCGACCCGCGCGTGGGCGGGGTGTCCGGACATACGGACGTGGAAAACGTAGACACGAATATCCTGACCCGCATGCAGGACGTGCGCTACTATGTGTCGTTCAAGGTCATGAAGGCGGCGGAAAGCATGTTTGCGGCGGTCAGTTGTCTGCCGGGTTGTTTTTCAGCCTATCGCAAAATCTGTGTTCTGAACGCGCTGGATCACTGGCTGAACAGGAAGTTTCTGGGCGTGTACGGGGCCTTCGGCGATGACCGGAGTCTGACCAATCTGGTGTTGAGGGATTACCGGATCCTTTATGACGATGAAGCGCTGGCCACGACGCTTGTTCCCGACCAATGGAACAAATATATTCGCCAGCAGGCTCGTTGGACCCGTTCCTGGGTGCGCGAGATTTTTACGGCCGGCACATTCATGTGGCGCAAACATCCGGCGGCGGCCATTGCCTGGTACGCCATGATGTTTCTGCCGATCCTGGAGCCGGTGGTGATGGTGCAGGCGCTGATTCTCGGGCCATTGATCTTCGGTCAGATGACCTCGTACTATATCATTGGGGTTTCCGCCATCACGACGGTGTGGTCCCTGTATTATCTGGAAAAAACCGGCCGCAAATCCTGGTGGACAGGCATTGTGTTTACGCTGACCTATGTGCTATTTTTCAGTTGGCAGGTTTATTATGCGCTGGCTACCATGCGGCGTCCACAGTGGGGGACCCGCGGATAGTGACTGATATATGAACAACCGCTATGAAAAACAAGATGATTACCACGGATAGCACGGATAGCACTGATATGGAATTGGGCCGGCTTTTCCCATCCGTGTTATCAGTGTAATCAGTGGTTTCCGCCATAGGCGGATCCGCCTGAGGAGGAGATTTTCTTGGGTTACGGGCATAGCCCGCATTAGGGGGAACATTATGAACTCAAGCCATGAACCTCGTCCGCCCCTTCAGCCGCCACGGCCTGAATGGGGCGATGAATTCAGGCCGGAAAGCAAACTCAAACGGCCGTTGCAGCCGGTGCGGGTCAGGTACACCCAGGCCTGGCTGTATTTCCTTCTGGCCGCCTGTTTGGTTGTCGCCTGGTGGGGACCGGGCCGAATGGTCTTGCATCAATATCTGCACCGGCCTGTCAAAACCGGCGTCCCGCGCGACGCCTATGCCTTTGTGACCCTCGCTTATTCGGGCGTTTCCGACCAGACCAACGATGTCAGTTTGACTCGCTTCCGTGAGCAGTTCCAGGCCTTGCGGACGCATGGGTACACACCCATTGCTCTGAACGACGTCGAGGAATTGCTGCACGACGGCAAACCCCTGCCGCGCAAGGCGATTTTGTTGACGTTCGATCAGTCCCGGAAATCGTCCTACTTTGACGTGCGTTCCATTCTGAGCCGGCACAACTGGAACGCCGTCATGTTCATCTGGACGCTGCCGATCGAGCAGGAGGACCCGTCGAGCCTTCGCTGGCCGTACATACGCTACATGTTGCGCTCCCGCTTATGGGAGATCGGCGCTCAGGGCCACAACGGGTTTGAACAGGTTCCCGCAGATGCGGCGGGACATCAAGGCAATTTTCTGACCACCCCCCAATGGCTCGCCAGGGACCATCGCTATGAAACAATGGAAGAGTTCAAGAACCGCATTGTCAAGGACCATGAACAATGCCTCCAATTGATCCGGGATCATGTCGGCGTAAAGCCGATCGCCTTCGCCTATCCGTATGGCGATTTCGGCCAATATGAGAGCCGCGCGCTGTTGACCCGCCGGATCAACCTGGATTTTGTCGGGCGTTATTATGCGTTCGGATTCGTTTCGGCCAACAAGGCGTTGAACTCGCGCTTCAGCGACGCGCGCTGCTTGAACCGGCTGCTGGTGAAACCCGAATGGAGCGCGGACGATCTGATTAACCGGTTGGAGAAGTCATGGCCGGTCCAAGCCGGTTACGCCGACTTGAGGACAGTGGCGGTACCTTCGGCCTGGATCGTTGACTGGGGCGCGATGGCCCTCCAGCCCGGCGAAATCGGATTATGCGCCCCCACGAACGTCACCGGCGCCAAGATGTGGCTCTCCGGCAGCGACCTTTGCCGGGATTTTCATGTCCGGCTTTCGTTCCGACTGCTCGGCGGCCAGTTCGGCATTTATGTCAGGGCCTCGCCGAATGAAGAATCCTACGTATATCTGGGCATGGACGGCGCCGGCGATGTCTGGTTGCGGCAAAAACATGCGGGATCGGAGCCGTTTACCCTGGCTTCAGCGCGGTCCGCCCTGATGACCAACACCGTCCATGATCTCGAATTGTTTGTTCGCCAGAAATTACTGTTTGCGAGCTTAGACGGACGTTCCCTGTTCAAGGAAACGGCCGTCATGCGCGGCGAACCCAGTCCCGGCATGTTCGGGCTCAGCGTCTGGGACCCGGACAAGGGCCGGGCGCGCGCCGGCATGACGCGCTTTGCCCTGGAGAATCAGAAGCCGACCATGGCGCAATGGAATCCTCCGGAGATCAAACCGCCCGATTTGACGCACTGGATTCAGAAGAATGCGTATCGGCTGACCCATCTCAGTCCGCCGTGGTTGCGGATCACCCCGCAGGGTCTGGTGCAGACGGCGTCCTGGGACCCTGAGTTGTTCCGGATGCTGGCCAAGGCCTACTGCCTTGAGTTGTTGCCCAATATCAAGTTTGAGAATGAACATTGCCTTGAGGAGATATCGCCTTCAAATCTGGCGGACAAGGTTAAATCCCTGCGTCTGGAGGGTGTGACGGTCAACGTGTCTGAACTCAACAGCTCCACGGCGATGGCGCAGCTGACCAAATGGATGCAACGCTGCGACCAAGCGATGGAACAGCAGCATTTGCCTTGGGCGGTGGAGCTTCCGGCCATGCTGGAGCGCCCCGCGCTGTTGCCGGCCATGCTGGCGATGGTTCCGAACCTTCACCTGGCCGTTGGTCCGGACTCGCCGCTTTTGTCTCCGGACGCGCGGTTCACTAACACAATGATCAAGGTGGAATCCGTGCCGCTTCCTTCGGAAGTTGACTTGTCCCTGTATTACGAAATCACCGGATTGGGAACCTCGGACGGCAAGCTGACCAAAGAGGCGCGCGCGGAACTGTTGCGGCAGGATGGATTCAATGCCTTCGAAGCCGGTGATTACCAGAAAGCGATTACGTTGTGGACCCAATGGCTGAACCAGGACCCCGGCAATGAAGAGCCGCTGATGCTGATCGGCGACGCCTGGCTGCGCATGGATGACACGGCCCAGGCGCTGAGCTTTTATGAAAAAAGCCTGGATGTCAATCCCGGCCAGATTGGGCTGGCCATCCGGCGCGCGCGGCTGTTGGACAATCTCGGCAAGTCCGAGGAAGCCATGCAAGCGCTCAATCTATATGCCCGGGTGTTTCCGGACAGCGTGCCGATTGTGCTGGCCCAGGCTGATTGGCTGATACGACATAATCGCCGGCGGGAAGCCGATGGCCTGGTTCGGAGGGTTCTGGAGCGCGATCCGAATGATATCACGGCCCTCACGATGCTGCATGGGTTGCTGGAAACCCCGGCCGAACGATACGCTAATATGCGCCGGATGACCGATATCGCATCGCAGCCGGTCATGCAGTATGTTCTGGGGGAAGCGATCCTGAACAATGAATTGCTGGCGTTGCCGGAGTCCTGCATGTTGCTGAATCTCGCGAACCGCATCGTGCGCGAGACTTCCGACGATCGTCTGCGCAGTGTCTATCAGAAGATGCTGCCCCGCGCGGAAGCGGTGAGCGAGAGCTTTGTGGAGGGCAAACCGTCGTCGTCGTGGACCATTTGGGGAGCCGAATTCCCTCCGGAGGAGGGGCAAATGCGACTGGGCGCCCGCAAAACGCAGCAGGAAGCATCATTGCGGCTCAAGGGGTCGGATACCCTGCACAACGGCTTTGTTGAGGTCACGATTGACGAGGTAAAAGGGTTTTTGTGGTTATACGCGCGTCGCTCAGTCAATGATATGATTCGCTTTGGATTCGATCAAACCGGGAATGCTTACCTGCAGGTCTGGCGGCACAGTCGCCTGGTCTCCAATGAAGTCCGGCCGTGGCTCAAACCGCGGGGACCGGTCCTCCTGCGGCTGGAACTGAAAGGTGACGGCGCCGCGGGCTTCGTGAATGGGCAACCGCTGTTCAGCGTGCCGGCGACGATTCCGCCGGACATGGTCTATGGCTGGTGGGGAATGGCGCCCTATTCCCCGTTGCCGGGGAAGGCCTATACCACACTGCATTCGTTGTCGGGGGGCCCTTTGCCCGTGCAAATCGCCGTTCTGGCGGATGCGCCGAACACCATGCCGGAGGACATGCTGCTCGAGGCGTTCAAACCCTACACGCGGACCCTTTCCGTGGTGGCGCCGCCATGGTTGTCGCAAGGGCCGGATGGCCGCTTGCAGAAAACAATGGGGCCGAATGAAATGACCGTGCGCATGTTTTGCAGCTATCACCGCATTCGGCTATTGCCGCTCATTCAGATGGAGTTTGAAGAAACCATCGGCGCCGACCTGTTGAAAAAAACGGCGGACGAGCTTCGGGTGCGCGGGTTTGTTCTCCTGCCCACCCGAATGCCCTCCGACGCCTGGTTCGCCCAGTTGACGCGCCAACTGGAGGCCTCGCCGCTTGACATCCTCGTTGTGGCGCCGGACATGAAAAAGGGCGTGGCCAAGGTAAGGGAGGTCAATCTGGGGATTGGAATATTTCCAGGTCCGGACAAGACCCGAACCATCCTGATCGAGCCGTTTGAAAGCGAGGCCGAAGAGGAGACACCGCTCCATTTTGGCTGGCCTTTGGCGCAGGATCGGATACTCTGGATGTGACGCCGGTCAGAAGGTGCTGGTGAGGCCCCCCTGGATGTTGTGTTCGGTGTAGTTGGGCAACGCATCCACGGAGCCGACAAAGAAGAATTCGAGGAAGCGTCCCCACTTTGCGCGCCACGTGACGCTGACGCCCACCGCCGGCTGGAACCCCTGATCCGGGTCTGGGCCTGGATACCAGCCCTCCTTCTCGCCCCGGGTTTTGCGGTCCTGATAGGCTTGAATGTCTTCATCGCGAGCCCGGTCCCGGTATTGTCCGACGCGGACCTGTGCGTCGCCGTAGAAACGAGGATAGGCGCGTTGAATCTTGGAGTACACATAGTACCGCTGTTGCCAGTACGGTGTCCAATAGTCCGGGTTGTATTTATCGGCGGTGATAAAGGAGCCCAGCAGACCGAGATAAATGCCGGCGCGCTCCGCGATAAGCCAGTTGTTGTCGAAATCAAGATTGAGGAAGGCGTTTTTATCGGAAAGGGCGGTGTAACGGCCACGACCGAAGATGTTCCACCAATCCGTCACGCGCCAGAAGCCAGCGAGGGCCCCCGCGTCGTAGGTGACCACCCGGTATCTGGCAGGAATGACGTCGTGTTCGTACCGGGCCATGGCATCCAGGGCCAACACCGGCTTCCACTGGTATTCGACCGAGCCGCCGAGTTGCTGTTCGTCATTGGTGATGCTTCCGGAGAACTCACGCAGGATGGCGCCCAGGGAGAGGAGCGAGCCGTTGCTGAACCGGTAGCCGCTCCGTCCCCCGACGTTTCTTTCGGTGGACTTGTATTTTCGCTTAGTCACAATGTTGGTTGAAATGGTGACGGGATCGTAGGTCGTTATGGTCGTATCGGAGACGGTGTCGGAGCCGTCGGTGGTTTCGGTCCTTTGCCGGACGACCGTGACCTTGGTGGTTTCCACCGACATCCAGTTGTTGGATATGATTTCCTGGCGGATGTTGCCGTAGCTGGCATTCGCTTCGATCGTCAGGCGGGGATTGATGTTGATGCCCGCCCGGCCCAAGGCGTACCATTTTTCCAATTGAATATTGGCGCGCGTGGAGTCAACTTCGGCGCCGACATACGGTTCGCTGAGCGAAATCCAGCGTTGTTTCTTGCGGCGCTCCACCTCTTCGGTGAAAGGAGCCGCATAGGTTCCGGCGAGATGCTCTTTTACATACGTGGAGAGCGTGTTGAGCGGCACATCCGGATAGCCGTCGCGCTCAAGCTCTTTCAGCGTGTCCTGGGCCAGGTAGAGTTTCCCGTTAAGGGCGGCAATCTCGGCGCGCATCCGCCGGGCCAGGAAGACCGGATGATTTTCAAAAGCGCGCTGCACAACGTCCTGACCGCTCTCGTGACGCGCGGGCTCGTAGCGCTGATATACCAGCGGATTGTCTCCTTTCAGAGCATACCCGAAGCCGCTTTGAATGAACCCCAGATCATAATTCAGGTGGGCTTCGTTGAGCAAGGTCTCGCAGATGTTGTCCATATTGGGCACATTGCAGTCGACCTCCTGGCCGATATCGCCGAAGGGATAGGCCACAAACCGGCAGTCTTGTTTCTCCAGGCCGAGCTCTTTGATGATTATTTCCCGGCTGGTCTTGAACTCGCGCCGGATGCGGTCAAAATACGCCCGCAAAGTTTCCGGCCGGTTGCGCGCAGGGTCCCAAAGCCGGTTCGGCAGGGGATTGACCAGGTATCCTTGCTCGTCAACGGCGGCGGGCAAGCCGGCGTCTATAAGATGGCTGCCATAGACCCAGACGCCGGTTTCTGCATGGCGGCGCAATTCGTCCCAGGAAGCAATATAGATATCATGCCGGAGAATATTGCCGAGAGGAATGTTCATCCCGAATTGAACGCCCATTTCCTCGGCAATCGGCGTGCCGAAAAGCAGCGACGAACGCAAGGCGTCGTCAAACGTCACACAGGCGATTTTTTCGGGATGATATTCCCGCAGGGAAGAGGGCTTCGGTTTGTCTTCGCCGGTGAAGCTGTATTTGATCCAGCGCCACATCCGGTTCAGAACCGGCCGGGTGTCGTCTCGGGACGGGTTCTGCCGTGCGTTAAAATAGGCGGGAATCTGGTCCGGCGCGATCACCTTGAACCCGGCGCGCTGCAGGGCCTGAATGTGCTCACGGAATCGGCGCGCCGACATCATCGGCGTCCACTCGCTGGGCGACAGCCCGTGATACAACAGCACCAGCACGGCGCCGCGCGCGCCTTCCTCCTCGAGACGGTTCAGCATCAGCAACGCATCATAGTAATTGCCGCGCGCATACTCCAGCCTCGCCATCTGATAGTAGCGGTACGGATCATACGGATTAAATCGGGCCAGAACATCCTTCAGGCGCTGCTCCGCCTCGTCCACTTGTCCGCGCGCGAGGGCAATTTCCAGGATGCCGTTCTTGGCCCGGAGATTGTCGCGGTTGGAATCCTTCAAGACATTCTCGAACAACTCCTTGGCGTAGAAGTATTGCCGATCCATGATAAGTAGTTCGCCAAGGAACAGGCGCATCGAGACGTTGCGCGGATCGCAGTCCACGGCCTCACGCGCCACCGCAATGGTTTTGGGGAGCGGATAGTCTTTCGGATTCGCGGCGCTCAGGTCGCGCAGCAGCAACACCATGCGGCGCAGGAGTTGGCTTTTTATCGCTTTGTTTTCCGTGCGGTCAACGAGTTTCCGCAACTCCTTGACCGCCTCGGCCGGTTTGCGACTGAACTCGGCAATGTCGGCCATCAGGGTCAGAGCCTTGACATTGTCCTTGTCCATTTTCAGGACGTGCTGGCCTTCCTCGGCGGCCATTTCCAGGTCGCCGATATACAACAGGTTCTGGGCAAGGGACAAACCGTACGCGACGTTCTCGGGAGCCTGTTGGCAGATAAACGTCCAATGCGGCAAGGCCTCCTCAAAGTCCTGATGAGCCAGAAGCGCTGTGGCGAGCTGCAGCCGCACATCCAGCCGGTCGGGGTCCTGTTTCAGCAAGTCGCGCAAGCCGGGGATCGCATCGTCAAGGTTGCCCAGCCAGATCAGCGTTTGATAGTAGGCGAGCCAGATGGCATATTGGTTTGGGCTAAGTTCCAGGCTTTGGCGATAGCGCGCTGCGGCCTTGGCCATATCTCCGGCCTCCGCGGCCACCATGGCCAGGCAATTGTAGGAGAGCGGTTCGTTCGGCGCCAAGGTCTGCAGTCGTTCCCACAATTTCCGGGCATCCTCCTTCCGGTCCGTGGCCCAGTAAGACCAGCCCAAGGCTTCCCAGGCAAGTAATAGCGAAGCGTCTTCCTTAATTACCTCTTCGAGCTTAGGAATGGCAATCGCATAGTCTTTGTCCTGAACATTGAAAATTGCCTCATACATTTTCAGCTTGACCGGGCTGTTGAGGAGGTCAGCGCTGGTATCGGGTTCCCCGTTTTCCGCGACGATATTTGTGTCGGAAATCTGAGGGACCGCATTGAATGGCGTCGCCGGGCCACTGAACGCCGGAAGGGGCATAACGGGAACAGGGGGATTGGTTGGCGGCACAGTGACGGCCTGCGTCTGAGACACTTGAGCAGTTGAGCGCGCTTCCCCGGGATCGCCGGCCCATGCCCGGACTGGCCCCACGACCAACGCCGTAATAGACCCCGCGACAAGACACCGGCCCACTAATGTCTTTTTCAGGAATAGGGCTGTTAGTCGGGGGTGGAGGGCCATGTTCATGGGGCGGCTTGGGTCTGCGTTTTCAGAATCCGGGAAACGATCTCTCGAGCCAGGAGGTCAGCGCCGTTGCGATTCAGATGAACGCCATCCGCGTCCCGAACCTGGAGCGGCATACCGTTCGCGTCAAAAATGTAGGGACTGAACACTCCCGGCGTCCGACTCAATATCTTCTTGGATGACTGGAACGCGACCTGTGGCCGGGATTCCGCTTCTTTCTGAACCAGCATGTTGATCAGCAGGCTGTCTTCCTGCAGCTTGGCCTGCCGCATGTCCGGCAGCTCAATCCAGAAAATCCGTTTGACTCCGGCGGCTATCATGATATCCAGGACCACGCCGACCCGGCGCGCATATTCCCAGTTCCATTCCGGGGCGCCCGGCTGAATCAACTTGGTTTGGGTCTGCATGGCCTGCTTGTCATTGGCGCCAATCATGATGACAACGATGTCCGGTTTTTTGGCCTTGGTCACTTCATCAACCTTCGCCAGCCAGTCAAACATGTCGAGCCGGGCCAGGCCGGAACCCAGGGAGGTGAAAGTGAAAGCGCTGAACCCCGGCTGTTTGGCCAGTTCACGTTCCAGCGAATGGGCCAGCGCGCGCATGGTGGAATCGCCCAGCAGCACCACCTGCGTGGTGGGCGCCGACTCCGCTTGACTGGGCAGGAAGGGAATCAGGACGGGCAAAACGACCGGAAGGCACGACAAGGCCAATGGCCGGACAGTGGTTCTGAACATCCAGCGGAAAGGGCTGGGCATCATGATGGTTATTTCCTGAGTCGCTGCAGCCAAATTCCGGGTTGGTTGAACCCGGTCGCCTTGCTCAGCGCCGCCAAGGGTTTGGCGAGCGCCACACACACCGTTCTGGCCCGACCATACTCCATGAGTCGAGCCTGCTGCAAGATGTTTTCACCGTTGAGCAGGCCTGCCATCACGTAAAACACAGCGACCCCGATGACGGCCTTAGGCAGGGAAACGCCGATTTGCTGCCTGTAGCGAACGGCGCCAATATCCCGATCATTTTTCAATTTGTGCGGCGTGCTATCGTTTCCCATAACGCACCTCAGGCACTAAAACTGGAAATAGATGAAAGGCGCCATGCCCTCCGGTCCCAGCAATTGAATCACCAGCAGCGCGATGGCGGCGATCAGCCCCTGCGCGACCGGCGGTGTCTTCAACAACAAGTTCCACAGTCCTTGCGCGCGACTGCCATCCAGGAATTGAAGGGCAAACCCGATCCCCATGGCCAGAATCACGGGAAAAGTCACGAGGTCCGGCGCGGTCCAGTGTCCAAAGCGGGACAACATTATAAGAGCGTCATGGAAAGTTTCGGATCGAAAAAAAATCCAGGAAAAACAGATCAATTGAAAAACCCAGACTCTGCGCATGGTATCGCCCCAGAATGACGAAGGCCGTTTTGCGGACACGTCAGCGCGACCCAGGAGGCGGCGCGTGACACGCTCCATTGACAAATAAACTCCGTGCAGCGCGCCCCAGATAATAAAGGTCCAGCCGGCGCCGTGCCACAGCCCGCCCAACAGGAAGGTAATCATCAGGTTGCGATAGACGGCAGGTTCCGAACAGCGGGAACCGCCGAGCGGAATATACAGGTAGTCGCGCAGGAAGGTGGACAGTGAAATATGCCAGCGCCGCCAGAAGGACTGGATGGAGGTGGCGAAATACGGCGCATTGAAGTTGATCATGATATCGAAGCCCAACAGCAGCCCCAAGCCAATGGCAATGTCCGAGTAGGCCGAAAAATCACAGTAAATCTGCATGGCGTAACCGTACACCGCGATAAGAACATCCCAGCCGCCGTAGGCCGACGGATGCGCGAAGACAGGATCGGCGATGTGGCTGGCCAGATAGTTGGCGATCACCATTTTTTTGAACAGGCCGGTCAGGATCAAGGCCATGGCGCGACCCGTGTCAAGAATTGAGCCGCGGGTTGGGAGCTGGACGACCTGCGGAAGCAGGTCTTTGGCGCGCACGATCGGGCCGGCGACTAATTGCGGGAAGAAAGCCAGATAGACGGCAAAATCCAACAGGTGTTTCGCCGGCGCCATTTCGCGCCGATAGACATCCATCACGTAGCTCACGGCCTGAAATGTGAAGAACGAAATACCGACCGGCAAAACAATATCCAGCAGGGGCAGAGAACATGGAATCTGGAACTGCGCGCAGATTTGATATATGCTAACCGTAAAAAACCCGTAATATTTGAAAAAACCCAGAATACCGAGATTGACCAACAGCGCCAGAATAAGCGCCAGCCGCCGAATCCGCGGATAAGCGTCATAGCGCGCCATGCCGAGGCAGGCCGCATGGCTCGTGACGGTGCAAGCGATGATCAGCCCGAGGAAGCGCCAGTCCCACCAGCCATAGAAAAAATAGCTGGCGGCCAATATGAAAGGTTTCCAGAGCGTTGGAAACAACATCTTGCCGCCCTTGTGCCTTGAGCCCTTCGACAGGCTCAGGATTCCGAGCGGAGTCAAGGGACGAGGCGCTTTAGCGGTAATCTCTCAGTTACAGGGGGGTAAAATGGCGCGACGCGAGGTCGCACCCTACGTAGGGCCTGACCTTGCGTCAGGCCATTGGGATCGACGCCCCCACGTAACTGAGGCCTTACCTTTAGCGCCGCCGATTAATGAGCTGCTTTTTATACCAGCGGGCAGGTGGGGAACAAGCCTAAAGTAATGGGTGTTACAAGAGGCGGCCTGAAGGATGGTGCACAGATCGAATGGCGGGAGAATGACAGCCGAAGAGAAATAATCCGGTAATAACATGAAGACTAACGGATGGCAGCGGCAAGGAGCGCCGGTGGGATGGGCCTGGGCGGCGCTGGCGTTGCTGAGCGGATGCCTGGACATCCAGGCGGCTGGGATGGATATGATCAAGGCAAAGAGCGTTAATGACGCGTCGCGCGCCATTAACGCCGAGACCAGCGGCGGGGATATCGAGGCCCGATCCGGCGCCATCGCCGTTGTCAAAGGCACAGCCTCTGTGGCCGATCCGGGAGAACGCGCGGTGTCCCTCGATGCGGCAAGACGTGTCAGCCGTTTGCTCGCGAAGGCCGGCGTGCCGCATGCCGTTCTAGATGATGACGATGTCATGGCGGGAAAACTCAAGACCTTCTGCTCGGCCGTATTACCCTACAATCCTTTGCCGCCCCGCCGGGAAATCGCGGCGTTCGCCAGCTTCCTGCAGCGCGGGGGAAAGCTGATTGTCTTTTACGCCGCGGCGCCGCCGCTGGCCGACCTGATGGGCATGAAGTTGGGCAGTTATCAGGCCTCGCCCAAGCCGGGCCACTGGAGCCTGTTCCGATTTAATCGGAAAGCCCCGCCTCATTTTCCCACGGAAATCTTTCAGGAGTCTTTCAATATCTTTCCGGTTTATCCCAAAGACAATCATGCGCGCGTCATCGCTTACTGGCATAACGCCGCCGGCGACGTTCAGCCGGATCCGGCCTGGGTGCAATCGGATTCGGGATTCTGGATGACGCATATCCTGTTAAATGGCGATGACGACAACAAGGCCCTGATGCTCCTTGCCATGCTGGGAAGTCTGGATCCTTCGATTTGGAAAGACGCCGCCCAAAAGGCGCGGGAACAAACCGGCCGACTCGCTGGGTTCATGAACCTGAGCCAGACAACCAATGCGCTGGCTCAACAGGCCCTCGGCTCCCCCCGCCAAAAAACGGTCCAGAATCTTCTGGCTGAGGCCGCCAAACAACACGATCGCCTCGTTTCCGATTGGGAGCAAGGGCAATATCCGGACGTGGTCGCCGGCGACCAGGCCTTGCGCCAGACGCTTGTTCAAGCCTATGCCCAGTTGCAGACACCGCGTCTGCCTGAAGGTAGAGGGATATGGGATCATTCCGGCATGGGGCTTTATCCGGGAGATTGGGATAAAACCGGCCGTCTTCTGGAAGAAGCCGGCCTGAATCTTCTCTTTGTCAATCTGCTGTGGGCCGGCATAGGCCATTATCCCAGCCGCGTGATATCGGCATCGGACGTGGTGTCCCGGTATGGCGACCAGGCCAAGGCTTGCACCGCCGCTGCCCGCCGTTTTCATCTTGAAATCCACGCTTGGAAAGTCTGCTGGAACTTAGCCCAGGCCCCGAAGTCGCTGTTGGACGAATTGAAACAAGCAGGTCGGCTCCAGCAAGCCGTGGATGGCAGCGTCCTTCCCTGGCTCTGTCCGACTCATCCTGACAACGTGGCGCTGGAACTCGACGCGATCACCGAAATTGCCGGCAACTATCCGTTGAACGGGATTCATCTCGACTATATCCGCTACCCGGATGCTCTTGCCTGTTTCTGCTCCGGATGCCGTCGCCGGTTTGAAAAGGACCTGGGCCAAAAAGTCAACCGCTGGCCGGAAGACATTCAATCCGGCGCACTGGCCGGCCGCTGGCTCGCGTGGCGCAGCGATTCGATCACGGCTTTTGTCCGCGCCGTTCGCGAGGCCTTGCCCAAGATAAACCCCAACCTCAAGCTGTCCGCTGCCGTGTATCCCAACTATCCGGAATGCGTCGCGAGCATTGGCCAGGACTGGGGACGTTGGCTGAAAGAAGGATTGGTTGATTTCGTCTGTCCCATGGACTATATGCCCAACGGGGTTTCATTTCAGGACATGGTGCAGCGTCAGCTCGCCTTGCCGGCGGCGTTGGAGCGTGTGTATCCCGGCATCGGCGTCAGCGCCATGGACAACGTCTTGGGACCCGATCAGGTCATTGATCAGATCGTCCGCGCGCGCGCAGCAGGCGCGCGCGGGTTTGTACTGTTTGATCTTAATCGCCCCTTGGCGCGTGATGTCCTGCCTTTGCTGAAAATGGGAGTCACGCGCAAAGAAGAGAGCGCCCCGCGGCCTCCGCCTGGAGGACTATCTCGAACGAGCCCATGATCACGGTCAAGGGCCGGGCTGAGCCGCGCGTATTTCCTTTAGAATGGCGCAGGCGGCGGCGCACGGGTCAGGAGCCTCAAGAATGGGACGGCCCACTACCAGAAAATTGGCCCCGGCCCGGACAGCCAGGGAAGGAGTCGCAACCCGTTTTTGATCGCCCGGGACGCTGCCCGAGGGACGAATGCCGGGAGTAATCAGCAAGGGCGCCGCGCCGAAGCGCCGCCGCAGGTCTTCAACTTCCCCAGCGGCGGAAACCAAACCATCCAGACCGCAGTCCAAAGCCAGCTCTCCAAGGGCCAGGGAATGATCTTTAAGTTGGCGGCTGACGCCGAGCTCGGTCAGGTCGGCTTGACTCAGGCTGGTGAGCGTGGTTACCGCAATCAGTTTGGGCGCGCGCGGCCCGAGGGCCTGCGCCGCGCGCGCGGCCGAGAGCAGCATGGCGCGGCCGCCGGCGGCGTGCAGGGTCAAGAGTCCAATGCCATGCTGCGCGGCGGCGGCAACCGCGCGTTCAACCGTATGAGGAATATCATGCAGTTTAAGGTCGAGAAATATTTTTTTCCCTTGAGCGCGGAGTTCGGCCAGAGCGCGCGGCCCTTCGGCCGCGAATAATTCCAGGCCGACTTTATACCAGGCGATTTCAGAGGGCAGATTCGAGAGCAAGGCGCGCACGGCCCCGGAAGACGGGACATCCAGCGCAACAATCAATTCCGGCGGCGCACCCACTACCCCTACTCCTTTTTTAGAAGGGGGTCATTGGGGGGCGTCGTTCCCAATGGCCTCAGCAAGCTGAGGCCCTACGTAGGGCGCGACCTTGCGTCGCGCCATTTCGCCCCCATTGCCTGACCCATTACCCCTTCCTGGAAAAGCCCTTGACACCGTTGGGGCTTTTGGTTAAGAGTTATGGGCAAGTATGGCAGAAGCCGACCTGCAAAATAAAGCAAAAAAAACGGTTGACAGCTTATTGGAATTTGGTACATTAAGTTCTGAATCGGAAAGGAGGTCATAATGAAGGCCGGACTCATTGCACGGGTTTTATGCGGGCTTTTGATGGTATTTTTCCTGGGGACCTCCACCGACGAGGGGTGTGACAGCAGCAGCAACACGTCGCAACTGATTGTGAACAACAACACCTCCAGCGGATTTACGGTTACGGTCGCCGGCCAGAGTGGTTACGTTGATGGCGGTGGCGATGCCATTTCCTTTGATGTCGCCCCGGACATATATTATACGGTTACGACTTCGACCGGCCTATCGAAAACGGTCTATGTCGGTAATACGAGCAGCAGCGTATCCTTCCCTTGAAGGAGGCGCTCAATCCACGCGCCCGCCGCGGCACAGTCCCGGGGCGGTCGCGTGGATTGAAACATTGTTCTTTGACAACAGAATTTTGCACATCCATCCACTTCGAGTCGGAAGTGGTGTGATTTGTGAATAAGCTCATGTTCTAAGCTAAGAAAAGTTCGCGACGGCGGCTGGCCTGGCAACGGGTCGGCTGTTTTGTCGCAACCGTTTATATTACGGAGAGTTTGATTCTGGCTCAGAACGAACGCTGGCAGCGTGGATTAGGCATGCAAGTCGAACGAGAACCCCGAGGTAGCAATATTTTGGGGGGAGAGTGGCGCAAGGGTGAGGAACACGTGGGCAATCTGCCTTCAAGTTGAGGATAACCCCGCGAAAGCGGGGCTAATACTGAATGTGATCGTCCCGGGCATCCGGGATTGTTCAAAGGCGGGGATCCGCAAGGACCCGTCGCTGGGAGAGGAGCCCGCGTCCTATCAGCTAGTTGGTGAGGTAACGGCTCACCAAGGCTTTGACGGGTAGCTGGTCTGAGAGGATGGTCAGCCACACTGGGACTGAGACACTGCCCAGACTCCTACGGGAGGCTGCAGTCGAGGATCATTTGCAATGGGCGCAA
>JACPGN010000280.1 GCA_016182435.1 Lentisphaerota bacterium
ACCGGCAAGGGCTTATCCTCCAGAGCGTTGGCGATCATCAGGGGAATCAGTTTTTCGGGGAACTGGTATGGCCCGAAATTATTGGAGCAGCGCGTAATCACGGCATCCACTCCATGCGAATGATGCGCGGTGCGCACCATGAAATCGGAGGCGGCCTTGGTGGCGGCGTAGGGGTTGTTGGGTTGGATGGGGGAGTTTTCGCTGAAACGGCCCTGCGGCCCCAGACTGCCGTAGACTTCATCGGTGGAAACGTGGACGAACCGGCGCGGGCTGCCATCCTTGCGCTGGCCGGCGGCGCGGAGGGCGTCCAACAGGAGCTGAGTGCCAAGGATGTTGGCGCGAATGAAGGCCTCCGGCCCGATATGCAGGCTGCGGTCCACGTGGCTCTCGGCCGCGAAATGCACCACGGCATCCACGGCGTGGGCCTGGAACACCGCCGCCACGTCGGAGGCGACGGCGATGTCGCCCTTAACAAACGTATAGCGCGAGTCGCGCTCAACCGCGGCGAGGTTCTCCAGGTTGCCGGCATAGGTCAGGGCGTCGAAATTGACGATCGCCACGTCGGGATGCTCGGAGAGCATATAGTGGATAAAATTACTGCCAATGAATCCCGCCCCGCCGGTAACTAATAGTTTCATGGTCTGCCTTCTCCAGGGCGCTGAAGTAAAGCCTCAGTCTTGAGGGCTGATTGTCATTCCCGACTTGATCGGGAATCCAGAAAAATCAATACTGGATTCCCGCTTTCGCGGGAATGACAGCATTGAAGTTAGCAACCTACCCACAAAACTGAGGAATTACGCGCTGAATTAGTCATTGCTAAAATAAACAGTAATGATATGATAACGCTGTTGGATTTCCAGCCTAATCTTTTAGCAACAGGGGCTATTGCCATGAAACAGCGCCAAATGACGCCTATCAGCCTGGGGGTCGCACTGGCGGCGCGCGCCGTCGCGATAACGAATTTCAGCTACTATCAGGCGATCCTTGACCGCGATCCGTTTGGCGAAGTGGCCCCGGTGGTCGCTGTGGAAACGGCGGCCGTTCCGGTGGCCGCCGAGTCGTTCGCCAAGGATTACGAAATGAAGGCCATTATTGACGATGGCGCGCAACTCCAGGTGGCGCTCTTAAACAAGAAGACCAGCAAGCATGTTTATTTGAACGTGGGGCAGGAGCTGGATGGGCTACAACTGGCTTCCGTGGATTACGACAAGGAAGAAGCCGTGCTGAAAATCGGCCTCGAAACGGTTGTGATCAAGCTGCGTCCGGATAAGGACAAGGATAAGAGTAACGCTCTGCCCTCGGCCAGTGCGCCGGGGACACCCTTGTTCGGGATGCCTCAGAAAAGTCCTGGCGCGCCGGGGGCCACCGCACCATTCGGATTGGGCGACCAGGATGGCGCGCACAAACCTTTTTTTGGTGACCTGAAAAGGCGCGGCGCCTCGCCGTTCCAACGCCTGGGTACCAACGCGCCGTTCCAGGCTAAGAGTCTGGAGTCTTTTTTTAAGCCTAATACCAATATTCCGCTGCCGTTCATGTCGCCCTTCCGGCCGCAGTCCTCGCCGTTTACGCCCGCGGTCCCGCCCGGCGCGACTGGTCCGGAAAGCCCAGGCGCGACGTTCCCGTTTGTGCCCGTCCAGGCGCCTGCTCAGAGCGACGGGGTTGTTCAACCATCCATTGGTGCGCCGCAGGCGCCGGCCTATCCGCCCGCTTACTATCAGCCGGCGCTGACGCCGTACACTGTGCCGGTAGAAGAAGGGGAGTTTGAGGAGTTCCAGGAATAAGCCTTATGAGCAACGAGCGATCGGCGGGCCTTTCGGTTATTCTGCCCTGCTTGAATGAAGAAGCCTCGCTGGGCCAGGTTATTGAAAGCGCGCGGGCCGGGATTGCCAAACTGGGCCTGGCGGAAGACATTCTCGTGGTGGATAATGGTTCCACCGATCGCTCGGTCCAGGTGGCGCGCGAGCACGGCGCGCGCGTTGTCGTGGAGCCGCATCGGGGCTATGGCGCGGCGTTGCGCAAGGGTTTTGAAAATGCCCGTTATGATTTCATCGTCATGGCGGACGCCGATTTGACCTATGACCTTGCCGCGCTGGACGTGGTGGCCGCGCCGCTTATCAAAGGCGCGGCCGATTTCGTAATGGGCAATCGCATGAACGGCATTCAGCCCGGCGCCATGCCGCGACTGCACCGCTATCTGGGCAACCCGGTGCTCTCGGCCATCCTGCGGTTTCTTTTTCGCAGCAAGGCCGTGCACGATGCGCACTGCGGAATGCGGGCCATTACGCGCCGCGCCTATCGCCGCCTGCAGTGCGTCACCACCGGCATGGAATTTGCCAGCGAGATGGTCATCCGGGCCATCCGCTGTAACTTGCGCATTGTCGAGCGGCCGATCAGCTATCATCAGCGGGTAGGGACTTCCAAGTTGCATTCTTTCCGCGATGGCTGGCGCCACCTGCGTTTCATGATTCTGCACAGTCCCACGCTCCTGCTGCTGGCGCCGGGAATAGTGGGCTGGCTGATCGGCCTGGCCATCTCGGCGCCCCTGGCGTTCGGTCCCTTGATCATCCAGGGGCGCCTGGTGGATATCCATTGCATGCTGATTGGCGGCGTGCTGAATATTGTGAGCATTCAGATCATTACCATCGGCCTGCTGGCCAAAGCCTACGGCCATCTCTCGGGTCTGCATGAAGACGTGATTGTCGCCTGGTTCTACCGCTGGTTCACCTTTGAAAAGGCGTCCATCGTGGCGGCCTTGATGATTGGCGCCGGCTTGGTCCTTGCCCTCTGGATCCTGACGCAGTGGCTGATCAGCGGGTTCGGCGCTTTGAACCAACAGCGGTTGCTGTTCTTCGCGATGATCTGCCTGGTCAACGGCGTGCAGATCGGCGCGGCCTCGTTCCTGTTCAGCATTATGGCCTTGCCGCGGCATATTGACCGCCTGCCGCCGGCATCCGCAAATACGGGTATTACCGATACATGATTTCTTTTCTGTCGGCGCGAGGTGGCTTTTGAAAATATCGGTGGTTATTCCGGTGCTGAACGCCGCCGGCACGCTTCCCGCGCTTTTGAAAGCCCTGGTGATTCAGCAGCCCAGGCCGCCGGACGAGATTGTCCTGGTGGATTCACTCTCCACCGATGCCACGCGGCAGATTGC
>JACPGN010000272.1 GCA_016182435.1 Lentisphaerota bacterium
GGGCCGGGGCATGGTAAAAATGGTGCCGACATTCTTGAGCCGCGCCGTGATGGGATGGGCGCCATAGCTACTTACCAGCAGTTGCTTGAAAGCCATGGCCGAGCTGACCACGCGGCCTGACCCTAAGCGCACGCCCCAGAGTTCCAACAGCTTTTCGAGCCCGCAGTCCACTCCCGGATCAACCAACAGCAACAAGCGCCCATGGTTATTCAGATAGGCGCCGATCATTTCCACTTCCGGGCGCGTCAGCGGACGCAGCGGCCCGGCAATGACCAGCGCGTTGCAGTCGGCGCTCACGCCGCTTAAGCCGCTCAAGTCCAGGGCTTTGAGCTCCAGGTTTTTCTTTTCCATGATTCGGGCAATGATGGAATAACCCGTGGCGGGATCGAAATTATCTATCTGGCGCTCGCCGTGGCCGGTGAGGAAATAGACCACGGCCGCTCTGGTCTGGCGCAGGTTCTGCAAGGCGGTCGAAAGCGCCTGCTCGCCGCGGAACTGCCGTAAAACGCGCTCGTGTCCTGCCCGCCCGCCTGCATCGGCTGTGCCGAAGGCACTGCGGGCAGGCAGTGCTGCGCCCAGCGCTGCAGGCGGGTCGGCCGGCGCGCCCGGATAATCATAGTCGGCCAGATCCGCCAGGGGCACAACCCGGCGCTGGAGGCCGTTGTCGAGCACGATCACATTCGGCTCGCGCAAATCGTATTGCAAAGAGAGCTCCTTGCTGCGGCCGGGATCGCGATGAGGGTCCACATATTCCACGCGCATTCCGGGCGCGGCATATTCATATTCCCGCAGCAGGCTTTGCACGGCGCGATAAAGTTCGTGCGCGCCGCTCATGAAAACCACGATGCGGACGCCCGGCGGCAGTTGACGCAACAGGCCGCGGGTTTCCGCCGTCAGCTCATAATGGCCCGCGCGGCTCAGGTCAAACCGCAGCGGATAACGCGCCGCAAGGTAATTCACCATGACGACCAATAGCGCCGCGAGCGCGAGGGCCACCGCGGCGTTAAGGCCCGTCAGCGAGCGCCGGTAGGCAAGAAATGATTTCACTTTTATTTCCATTGTCGGGCTTCAATCACTTTCACCGTGGCGAAGATAAAGAAGAGGGAGAGCGAGAGATAGAGCGCAACCGGCCGCGTATCCACAATACCCTGCGCAAAATCCCGGATATGCTGCGCGCTGGAGAGATAGCTCAGCGCTTCCTGGGCGGCGGCGCCGGAAACCACCAGGGACGCCGTATCCAGGAAAAACAGGATACTGAGCGCAAGGAAACAGACGGAGGCAGCCACAATTTGACTGCGCGCAAGCGCCGAGATGAACATGCCGGCGGCGATAAAACAAGCTCCCATGAGCCACAAAATCAGGTAACCGGCAAAGATCGGGGCCGGGTCTAAAGCCGCCAGGCCGCTCGCCAGGGCTTGCAGCAGGATGAAATAGATAACCGTGGGTATGGTCAGCAGCAGGAAGAATAAAAAAGCCCCGGCAAATTTTCCCAGCACGACCTGCAAATCCGTCACCGGCATGGTCAGCAGCGTCTCGAGCGTGCCGCTGCGGCGTTCCTCGGCAAAAAGCCCCATCGTAATCAACGCTATGGCGCCCAGTACCGCCACCCAGAAATCCGGCGCGTTGAACAGGAGTTCGCTTAAGCCCATCTGCTTGCCCAAATGCGCGGCAAGGGTCCGGCAGAAACTGAGGCCCGCGGCCGTCAGGAACGCCAGCATGATCACATAGGCTGTTGCGCCATGGAAATAGGCGCGTAATTGCCGCTTTAAGAGAGTGATGATATTAGTCATGGAGTTTGGCGACTGTTTCCACGGAGCAAGGTTAATTGGAAATAGGCGTCTTCTAACGCGCTCGCCGCCGGGCTTAGCTCGCGCAGGCGCCAGCCGCGCGCGGCCGCAAGCTGGAACACGGCCAGACGGATATCAGCGTCCGGACAAGGTTCAAGCCGATACCGGCAGTACGGCATTGACCCGCTCCCCGAACCGGTGACCGCCGGCCCCGCCGGCAGGACTCGGCTGATCCCATTCAGGCCGCGGAGTCCTTCCACCACTTCGTCCGGCGGCCCCGCAATCTCGGCCAGCAGCCCAATGTGGCCTTGCCGTTGACCAATCAGGGTCGCGGGCGAATCGGACGCCACAATGCGCCCGCTGCTCATAATGAATACCCGCTGGCAAATGGCTTCCGCTTCCGCGACTAAATGGGTTGCCAGGACGATGGTAAAACGCCCGGCCAGACTGCGGATTAATTCGCGCATGGCGCGCATCTGGTTCGGATCGAGACCAAAGGCAGGCTCATCAAGGATCAGCAGTTCCGGGTTGTGCACCAGACTGTCGGCCAGCGCCAGGCGCTGGCAAAAGCCTTTGGAAAGCTGGCCGATAATGCGCCGTTCCACGTCCTTGATACCGCAGAGCACCTTGACTTCCTCCATGCGATCGCGGCGCCGGCGGCGGGACACGCCCTTGAGCTTCGCCCGAAACGACAGGTACTCGTCCACGCGCATTTCCGGATAAAGGGGCGCGTTTTCCGGCAAATAGCCGAGGCGCCGCCGCGCCTCCAGGGAATGTAGAAAAATATCCTGGCCGCCAATTAATATCCGGCCCTTGCTTGGCGCCAAATAAGTTGCCAGGAGCCGCAGCAGCGTTGTTTTGCCGGCGCCGTTCGGCCCGAGCAAGCCGATGATCTCGCCGCGCAGCACTTCGAACGAAAGATCGTCCACGGCTTTGACCGCGCCAAAGCATTTGGTTACCTGTTCTACTTTAATCATGA
>JACPGN010000066.1 GCA_016182435.1 Lentisphaerota bacterium
CCGTCACCGGGCCGGTGCTGAGCATGTTGTCAATGCCATATTCCAGCGTGCCGGCGCTGACGAGGGTCAGGCCGCTGTAAGCAGTGGCGCTGTTAGTAAATTTCAACGTTCCCGCGCCGGTCTTGGTCAGCGCGCCGTTGTCAGTCGCGGTGCCGCCGCCAAACGACAGCACCGTGCCGGCCGTGGTGATCTCGATCGTGCTGGTGGTGGCCGAGGCGAGCGTAAAGCCGCGGGTGGTGCCGGCCGTCACGCCCGTGTAGGACAATGTGCCGCCGGCGAGGACCAGATTGCCAACGCCTGCGGCCGCCGCCCCAAGATTGCCGGCGACGCCGCCATCGTTTATGGTGCCGACCGTAATTTTGCCGGCATTGTTCGTGATAACGCCGGTGAAGGTGTTCACACCTTCCAGCGTCAATGTGCCGGAATTGTTCTTGGTCAGGCCGTTGGCGCCCGAGAGAATACCTCCGATGGTGGTATTGCCCGTGCCATTTATGGTCAGCCGGAAGCCGCCATTGACGACCGCGCCGGCGACGGTAAATGTATTGGCCGATAGGTTGTTCCAGGTCTGGGCAGCGCCGAGAGTGATGGAGGGCTGGCTCGCGATGGTGTGCGCCGCGGCGCCACTCTCGTTGGTGATGCCACCGGCGCCGATTGTGAGGATTCTGGCGCCGGTGGCGGATATTGTGATTGCCGTGGTGGAATTGGTGCGGAACGTCAAACCTCTTGCCGCTTGACCGACGTTGCCTACTGTTCCGATCTGATTAACAATCGCAGCATTGGCATTGAAAAAGACATCATCAGCGGCGCCGGGAACGGCAACCGGATCGGTACCGCCGCCAATCACCGTTGACCAGTTGGCAATAGTTTTCCAGCTGTTATCAACCGATCCATCCCACCACATAGAAGCGGCGCGCGCGAGGGGACACAGCAGAAGGTTCACGGCGCAAACTATTGCCGCGACCTTGATCCCCCACCGTCCGTCCACGGAGTCAGACCTCAGTTTGTGAATGCCTTTATTCATTGCAACTAACGCGGGCTATGCCCGCAACCCAAAGAAATTAACCACTGATTACACGGATTTCACGGATGGTCAGACCGTTGACTCACGGATGGTCAGACCGTTGACGGCCGCCTGGCGGCCGTCAACAATCAGTGTTATCCGTGCCATCCGTGGTCAACATTCTGACCAATTTCCTTCCGCGCAAGAATTGTTTTGACGCAGTCAGTCAAATTGGCGGGATTGAAAGGTTTGAACAAGATCTGATCCGCTCCCATGCTTTTGATCTCCGGTTCGGAATACGACTCCAGGCATCCGGTAGCCACCACCACGGGCGTTGAAAAATCACGCTTGCGCATTTCCAGGACAAAATCCACACCGGACATCACCGGCATGGTCAGGTCGGTAATTACCAGGTCAACCGGATTGGAACCGTTCATGGATCCGTTGAGCATGACGAGCGCATCAAAGCCGTTGGACGCCATTGAGACAGCATAGCCGTTTTGCCGCAAGATGAACGACGAAATATCCAGGGCCGAAACTTCGTCGTCCACCAGCAGGACATGCGCTTGAGCTGAAGCGCCCTGCGGTCCCGACTCGAAGAGGTCGGGACGGGGCATCTTAGCGGAATCCTCCGAAGCCAAGAGCACCATTCCTCCCTGTGGCAAGCCACAGGGGTTTCTGGCGAAGGAGGATGAATTATTGACTGTATTTGCCTTTGACATTTTTTTGACTGGTGTTGTTAATAGCAGTTAGCGTGCCAACCCTGCGCAAAAGCCATAAGTGGCGGGAAGGCAGCATGATGGAAAAACCGGGGGACGCGCTGACCGGGCGGGAGTTCAAAACCCAGGTTATAAAGGCATAATCCGGGTTATAAACCGAGCTAATTTCGAAAGTAGCCACAAAGATGCACAAAATTCACAAGCAATTATTCTGCGGAGCGGCCGCCGCGCAGGCCGTGGGAATAACCCCAAACGCCGTCCATATCCGCGCCGCGCCAATCGTAGTGATAAATCATGGTGCCGCAATAACGCGAAGACAACCAGATCGGCTGGGATCCCGTTTGGGGGGATGGCGTGGTGGCCCACTCGCCGCCGCGCTGGGCAACCGCGCGATAGGCCAGCGGTATTTTCCAGTCGCTTGCCTCCTCAAAGGGAATACTTTCTCCGCCCGGCCAGTCGGTTACATCGGCGTATCCGTTAGCGCTTAATTCG
>JACPGN010000275.1 GCA_016182435.1 Lentisphaerota bacterium
CTACAGAGCACCTTGACCAGCGCCTGGCCAAAGGTCAGCGCCGGCAGCTCAATAACTTCGAGCACCAGCGGCTTGTTGCTTTCCACCAGAATTGCGGCCAGACCTTTCATTTCAATCCCCTTCCTGCTCCGGATTCAAGTCGTCGGGCTTGGAATCTCCTGCGCAATCGGTTGAGCCAGGACCACGGCGCGCGGTTGGCGACCTGGTTGGCGCCAGAGGCGCCACAGGCGCCGGCCGATGATAAGGCTAAACGCAACCATTACCGACCGGATATTTTCCAAGCGCAAGGCGGTCGAGGCCTTGCCTTTTTTTTCTACCATTCCCTTGACCGGAATATGAATATAGCTGACGCCCTCGTACAGGTGCCGGGTAACGATATCGGCCTGAAAACCAAAGCCCAAGGTCCGCGGCGGCCACTTGAGCACATTTTCGCGCCGGAAAACCGCCAGGCCATTGTAATAATCGAAGCGAAAGCCGCTTAAATGATTAACCAGAAACGTGAATGTTTTCGACAAACGGCGGCGAAAGGCGCTTTTGCCGACAATTGTGTCCTGATCAAACGCCGGAATCACCAGATCGGCGCAACCGACGTGCTTGAAAATATAGGCCATGGCATGGCGCGGCTCGGCATCGTCGCCGGGCATCAAGCGATAAAAGGCGCCATGCCCCAGCAGCGCGCCGCTCAAAAAATTACGCCCCACACCCTGATTAACCCTGTTTTGCACGAACGTAACCGGCTCGTCCGGATGAGCGCTGAGATATGCGCGAATGCGCTCCACGGAATTGTCCCGCGAGACATCATCAATGACGATCACTTCATAGCTCACTCCGGCATCCCGCGCCGCCTGAACAACGGTAGTGATCGTATCGGCAATAAAAGCCTCCTCATTGTAGCAAGTTACCGTAACGGTAAGATCCACGGCATCACGGGCATTGGCCGGCGCACTCATAGTAACTCACACGAAATTAACATGCTCGGGTTTATGCGCCAGGCGCCACAGGAAGCTGTTGATCGCGTTAGTCCGGCAGAACGCGTAACATTCCTTGTGCACATCCACCCCGCACCGGACCTTGTCCATTACCTTCCAATAGTGGTCGCTCTCCACGATTTGCTTGAAACTGCCGGTGACCAGATTGCCCAGCAGAAACTCCTTTGAACGATAGGAGAAGAACTGGCCGCAGGGATACAAGAGCCCCTCGCCGGTTGAATAAAGCAGGAAAGGCGCTCCCAGACAGGCGTCATAGTCGCGCTTGCCCTGGCTATTGATATTGGCCCATTTCACAATTACGGCGAAGTCATCCGTGCTTTCCGCCTCTGCCTGCTGCAGGCGCTCGTCAAACTGGCCGTAGCTGGCCAGATGCTGGTAAATGTGGAGCCGGTTGTCCTGCGTATCCGAGCAATGCTTGATTTCCAGATAATCCACGCCCAGTGATTTTCCCAGCCGGGCCAGGGGAACCACCTCGTCGGCATCCTGGGGCGTCAGCACCATCTGCAGACCAATAGCTATGGGCAGCTTCCGCTGGCGCTTGCGCGCAACGCAGAACTTTATTTTCTCAATCAGCGTCTTGAACTCCGCGCTGCCATGCAACCGGCGATAGGCTTCCTCCGAGGCCGCGCTCACGTTGAAACGCAACCAGGTCAGCAATTCCAGGGCCTGCTCGCCCTGACGACCGGTATCGAACAAAATGCCGTTTGTGCCCATCGCCAGATCCACGCCGGCTTTCTTGCCCACGGCAATAGCCTCATAGACATGCGGATTGATCAAGGGCTCGGCCTCGCCGATCAGGGCCATGGAACGAACGCCCATCGCGCCGGCCTCGCGCATATAACGCAGGAGCGGCTCGCGCGGAAAATAAACATTTTTGCCCTTTTGATACAAATTGCCCTGGGTCGCCCCGTAACAGTAATGGCAGCGGATATTGCAGCCCTTGCTCAAGCCCACGTCAATATGCAAGGGCGCAATCCGCTTGCCGGCCTGAGAGTCCACGATCCGATCCAAGTGCCACAACAGTTTGTGGCTATCCATCAGAAAACGATCCTTAGCTTTGCCGCTCATGACCACCTTCCTTTTCCCAGCAGGCCCGCACAAAAGGCTCGTAAAGCCTCTTGCCAGGGGCGCAGCCGCGCAATTTTTTCAGAA
>JACPGN010000037.1 GCA_016182435.1 Lentisphaerota bacterium
GCCGCTCGGTCTTTGAACATCGCCACCGCCGTGGCGACGCTCTCAAAGTAGCGGAAGCCCACGGCCTTCATATCCGCCAGACCCTGCCGCAACTGTTCTTCCTTCGCCAGTCCCCACGGCCAGATTGCGTAGGCCAGTTTAGCCTTGCTCATTCTGCCATCCTTTCTCCGGTTAGTTCCTCGTTGCCGGCGAGTTACCCTGCTGATTCCTGGTTTTGAAAGCAAGCAAAAAAGGAGTTTCAGCCGAAATGGGTCAGTTATGTGGGTAAGTTATGAACTTCAGTGCTGTCATTCCCGCGAAGGCGGGAATCCAGCATTTCCGCCACATAGGCGGATCCCTGGCCGAGCTCGGGCAGGCTGCCTGTGGCATCAGATTTTTCTGGATTCCCGATCAGGTCGGGAATGACAATTAGCCCTCAAGACTGAGGTGTTACGTTTCAGCCGAATGATCCGCTTCGCTTCCGTGACCAATTCGCCTGGTTCTCGCGTCCAGACTTTATTGCCGATTGTGGTAAGGCATCTCAGTCTTGTGATGGCAACAGGTAGGGCGCGTTCGCCTGCCCGCAATGCTACGCATAGCGTTGCAGGCGGGCCGAACGCGCCGCGGACGGCTCGGCGAGCCGTCCCTACCTTCACGCGACCACCTCGTAACTGACCCACCTGCCGATTGTGTGCTTTTCTTCTTGCGCCTTTTGGGTCTCAGTCATAACATTTTTCTTTAATAAGAGCTCACTGAACATAGACTTTCTTCCGTGTTTTGGTGTCTAATACCATATCATCGCGGAATGATGTCAAAACAATCAATGTTCGGCTGCACGAGATGAAAAAACTCGGAGTCAAAGCCAAATGGGCTATCATCGCCATCCTATTCCTAATCATCGGCAGCCTTGTTGGCGCGATCTTGATAACCATCGATGCAGCCCATCGTCGTGAGCAGATGGTGAGCCTCTTGTGGTTTGCGTTTTTCGCCAATCAGGACGAGAAGGCCCACCAAGTGTACTTCCAAAGAAGCCCAAGCGAAGGGGCCGGAGCTCTGCTCGCGTTTCTAAACACCGTTGAACAGAACAAGGAACTGATTGAAGCCAACCCACTGCTGGGGACAAACTACTTCGCCAGCCAAATGTGGATTCTCAACGGACGGCTCGGGAAACTCTATCGTCTCGCGGGTGACAACGCCGCAGCCAACGAGCACCTGTCGAAGGCTTTAGAGTTTCTGTCCGCCAACGGCGAGCAACTTGCTACAACTAACCAACTCCTTGCGGCAATCGACAAACTCGACTCGATGGGGACGAAATAGGGCAGCCAACCGCGCGGCTGGGACCATCCGCGCCATTGGCATGGAACATAAGAGGAGATGCTCTCATGAGAATTATTGCACTCACACTACTCGCTTTGCTCCTGTGTTCGTGCGGTAAAGTTCAAACATCCTACAAAGTCGTCATGTTGCCTACTGGGAAAGAAGTGAAAGTTGCAGGCATGGGCAGAATCAACTTCACAAAGGACGAACCCGCACTTATGCTTAAGTATTACACGGACTTGGAAATCAATAACGCAACCTCCATTGAGACCGAAGTGCTAGAAATCTGGGAGGGGTTTCGCAAGGACGTCGAAGCCGCAAAACTCACCTCTGGGATCGTAAGTGCAAATGACATGCCCAAGGGCATGATCCACAAAGGCACGATGCGAAACTACGTCTTCAAGAGGAAGCCAGACGGCAAGTGGGAATTGGTAGCAAAACCAAGCAGCCAACAAGCCACTACAAACTAGCTCGCTGAAGCTCGCAGTTTGAGTGGCGCCATTCACGCCGCGAAGCGCGGCGTGAACGGCGCGGCTGGGACCATCCACATGGTTTGTTCCGCTTCGCGTCGCGAACTATGCGGATGGAGCGGCTATATTGTCCGTGATAACCGGAGTTATCACGGACAACCGCTGCTAATCCGCGCCATTAGCACAAAAGGAAAGGAAGGCGATATGAATGCAAGAGTGGTAACGATCGTATTGTTGACAGTATCGGTGGGCCTTGCTGCAGGGAGGGCAGAAGACGGGGTTGGCCTCGGCGTCATTCTCGGCGAACCGACAGGTATCTCCGTGAAGAAATGGATTAGTCCGGAGCAAGCCATCGACGCAGCGGCGGCTTGGTCGTTCTCAGAGAACGACAGCTTTCAGTTTCACGCGGATTACCTGATTCACAAATTCGGTGTACTGAAGACCGATCCTGCGGTGGGTCGCCTGCCCGTCTATTTTGGGGTTGGAGGCCGACTAAAGCTGAAGAATCAGGATAACGGCAGGGGACGCAACAACAACGACGCGTTGTTCGGCATCCGCATACCGTTCGGCGTTTCCTTTAGCTTTGCGAAAGCGCCTGTCGATCTTTTCGCCGAGATCGTGCCAATCCTCGACGTAGTTCCCGACACAGACCTCAGCCTAAATTGGGCCATCGGAGCCCGGTTTTACTTCCGATAGACGAATGTGCCAACAACAGCGTGGATCGCTACGTTTCACACCGCGCGAAGCGCGGCGTGAATGGCGCGGCTGGGACCATCCACGTGGTTTGCTCCGCTTCGCGTCGCGAACCATGCGGATGGCGCGGATAGATTCTCCGTGATAACCGGAATTATCACGGACAACCGCTGTGCGTGTTCATTGGTGTCATCGGTCTTGCATGGTTTCATGATCGAGCAATGAAGACGAAGAAGGGCAACCCCACATCGGACAGTATTCATCAACCCGCGGACGGGTCGCCGAAACCGTCAATGTGAGCGTTGGGCAAGAAAGAGATTGAAACATGAAGGAGAAATGGTAGTATATCGGCATGGGTACATTCCACACAGGCTGCATCGTTGAGAACCACGTGGACCGAAGCAAGGCTATTCTTATCGCTAAGGCCCTTGTTGATACGGGAAGTGAGTACACCTGGATTCCAGGTTCAAAACTCGAAAACATCGGCGTGGTTCGGGAGAAAAAGGATCTTTGCTTCGTCATGGCCAACGGTGAGGTTGTAACGCGAAGTGTTGGCTTTGCCATACTCCGCGTTGCAAAGACTTTCACCATTGACGAAGTCGTCTTCGCAGAGCCTGGAGACCAGGTTCTGCTTGGGGCTAGAACCCTGGAAGGACTAAACCTTACCGTTGATTCCAGCCGAAAGAAGCTCGTTGCAGCCGGTCCCCTCCCTGCGGCATAGATTTTGCCGAACCCACGGATTCATGGCATTTTTCATTCCGTACCGTGCGCTTCATGAAAAAATCATTATCCGCGCCGTTCTCTCATTTGACAACAGGAAAGCCAATGCGGTAGGATAGCGCTGAATTGGGAGGCGCATATTCATGACCACGGTGACAGAGATATAGGAAGCGGTCCAGTCCCTGCCCGAGGATCAGTTTGATCAGTCCTCCTCGTGGTTCGATGCGTACGAGGAGGAACACTGGGATCAGCAGATCGAGCGAGACCAGAAAGCAGGTCCATTGCGTGATCTGATGGAGAAAGCTCGGGATGACTTTGAGGTTGCTATCGCGTCGCGAACCAAGCGGATGGAGCGGATAGATTCTCCGTGATAACCGGAGTTATCACGGACAACCGCCGCTACCTTTTCAGCAAGGATGCCCTCGCCAAGGCCTTCCAGTCCCGTTTCATCCGGCGGCCGCGCTCGCCGGCGGGCTGTTCCTGACCTTGGCTGATACACTGGCGCGCGCGCTGGTCGCGCCGATTGAAATTCCCGTCGGCGTCATCACCGCGCTGATGGACGGGCCGTTTTTTCTTAGTTCTCCTGCGCCGCCGGCGCCATGGGAGTGGAGCGAATGAGCGCATTTGAATTCGAACACGTGACCGCCGGCTATAACCACAGCGCGGTGCTGCGCGATGTCCATTGCGCGGTTGCCGAAGGCGAGATGGTCGCCCTCCTGGGGCCCAACGGCGCGGGCAAATCCACGCTCTTGCGCGTGCTGACCGGCCTGCTTCCGCCCTTGGCGGGCCGGGTCCGGCTCTTTGGCCAGGACGTGCGCCGCCTGAACGCTCTTGACCGCTCGCGCCTGATTGCCGTGGTGCCGCAGGAGCTCAAGACGCCCATGGCCTACACCGTGGAGGACCTGGTATTCATGGGCCGCGCCGGGCGGCTGCAAGCGTGGCAAGCGCCGACGGCCACTGACTGGCAGATCGTCGAGCGGGCCATGGCTTACACGGATGTCCGCGACCTGCGCGAGCGTCCGCTGGATGCCCTGAGCGGCGGCGAGAAACAGCGCGCGGTGATCGCCATGGCCCTGGCCCAGGAACCGCGCGTGATTGTTATGGACGAGCCGACCACCCACCTCGACTTGAATCACGCGCTCGAAATCATGCAGATCGTCGAACGCCTGAACGGCGAGCAGGGCGTTACCGTCCTGATGACCAGCCACGATTTGAACCAGGCCGCCGAGTTCTGTCGCCGGCTGCTGCTGCTGAACCATGGCGCGCTGATCGCCGATGGGGCGCCGGCCGATGTTCTGCGCGAAGACATTTTAAGCAATGTGTATCACTGCGCTATCCGGGTCCAGCAAGACCCCGATACCGGCGCGCTGCTGGTCCGGCCCGAGCGCCGGCGAAGGCCGGCGCCGCGCAGTTAGCATTCGCAATCGTTGCCCTTGAATAACCGTAAATAATATGCATTATATGGCGCTAATAACCCTTAATTATGTGCATCTTGAAGTGAAAGCGGGGAAGACCGGGACATTGCGCTCGCTCTGGCAGTTTGTAGCCGAGAAAAAGACCGAACTGGCTTTGCGTTTCAACACGGATAAACCCTCCCTGCTGGACGCCGCCGACACCATGCACGACGGGACAAGAATTTCGTATCGCCTGCTCTCGCTGCCCCTTTATCTCATTGACCAGGCCAACCGACTGACGGAAGAGGCGTAACCGGAAGAATATGGATGACCGGCGCGTTGCTGGTCCGGCCCGAGCGCCGGCGAAGGCCGGCGCCGCGCAGTTAGCCTTCGCAATCTTTCCTCATGTAGCCGCGGCACTCTGTTGCCGCGTCCCTGCCAACGGCTCGCCGGGTCGGTTCCCTCCATAGGCGGGCAGGCTACCCTACCAATGTTGTTCGCGACCGGAATGCATTAGCGGTCGAGGACATAGAACGCCTCACGCACTGGCGGCCAGGACCTGATCTATCGTTTCCCGGACCAGTGGCAGGCCGGAGGCCGGAATAATGATGGTATCCCGATGATTGCCGACTTCTTCCGTAACCTTCAGAAAACGGCCACTGGCGTTTTCCCTGAAATCAAAAATAAATTGCTTGCGTTCGATCTGCACACGACGGCTGAGTAATTGAGTTTCCACCCCTGATCCTCCCGTTTTAGGCATGGTTTAAAAGGTTCACCGTTCACAGTTGAACAAAAAACATAAGGCCTCAGTGAATGGGGGGCGGCGATCCCAATGGCCTGACGCAAGGTCAGGCCCTACGTAGGGCTCGGCTTTCTCCGCCCTCCGTCGTTTCTTCTCCATCGTCCGTCATCTGTTGTCCGTCGTCTGGCGTCTGGTTTTCTCAAGGGCTTCCAGGATCAGCACCGCGCGGCCCAGCCCATCGGCCTGGCGCGACGAGGAGAGCGCGCATTCCACCAGGCGCCAGGGCGGCCGCTGGTTCTCGGCCGCCTGCAGAAAACCAGACACCTTGCTCAGGTCCACTTCATTGAACACTACCTCGGCTTGGCGCAGGGTCCAGCCCGAAACCAGGCTCCGCGTTTCGCGCTCCCTGATTTCCGGCGCTGCGCTGGTTATGGTAGCGCCCGCCAGAGTCGCCAACGCCACCGGCACGGTATTGCTCAAGGCTTCAAAAGCTTGCCGACTCCGCTGGTGCCGGTCATGGGTCTGCTTAATAATGGACAATTGCGCCAGCGTTTCCAGCTTGCCCTGCAACCTCGCGCGGGTAATTGCATTCTGCCGCAGCGCGCTGATTGAAGCCAGAAGGCCCGCCAGGAAAATCAACAGCGCGCACGTTTGCAGGATAAGTCCGGTATTCAGTTTCACGGAGCGCCTCCTTCGGCCTTGATGCTAAACCGCACCTCGGTTTCGGCTACCGCTTCCTGCCGCTCCAGCTTGACGGCATAGCCCAGCGCTTTCAGGCGCTCTTCCAATTCACCGCACTGGTCCCAGTCCTCGGCCAGGCCGGTCAGCGCCAGGCTGTCCCGCCGCAGGTTCAAGGTCTCAAAGCGCACGGCCGCGGCTTTGCCTGCACGGATGACTTCGGCCAATCGCACCGCCAGGGACGGCGCGAAAGCCTCCAGAAACGGCTTAGTCAAGGGAGCCTGTTTCTCCCATGCTTTCTGAACTTCCGGGACTTCGCGACCATAAGGAATCACCACGCCAGGCGAAGCGCTTGGCAAGCCGGGCGCCAGCTCAGCGGCCAGCCGGGCAATCTCGGCTTTAACACGGTTAAAGCGCCGCTCGGCCAGCAAACGCGAGGCCAGGCTGAACCCCATCAGCGCTACTCCGGCGGCCAGGATACTCACAACCGCGGCGCGCGCGCGTCTTTCCACCATGCGCCGGACCACCGGATGCGTAAGCGAAAGCTGACGCATATTGCAACGCAACGGCCCGCGCTTCAGTGCGCGCTCGCCCAGGGCGCGCGCCAGGAATAAAGCAGGCTCTTTAGCAATCATCAACTTGCCCGGCCACGACTGGGCCAGGGATTGATGCAACGCATTGACCACGGCCGTCTCGCCGGCGCGCGCGCCGCAGAACAGCCATTGCACCTCGGCGCCAGCCGGCCCGTCTGCAACGCTACCCAGCCCGCAGTCGCTACGCTCCAGCGTTGCGGGCGGGTGCGTAGCATTGCCTGCCCGCAGTGGCTGCGCCACAGGCGCTGCAGGCGGGCGGGCAGGAAAACCCGCGTGCAGAAGCAGTTGCAGGCGGTTAACCAGGTCATCGGCCGAGGCGGACTGCGCCGGGGTTTGCAAACTGTGGGCCTGGCTATAGCGCGTGCCCGACCCCATAACCAGCGTAAGATGATCGCTTTCCAAGCAAATCAGCGCCCGATGCTGGCTTGGCTCGGCAGGCCCGCCCACCATAGCCCTGAGCGAAGTCGAAGGGGCGACGGCAGGCCATTCCACCAGACTTTGCGTCCAGAGCGCGAGCCCTTCATGATCCAGGAGCATCGGGTCCAGGCCCACGCCAAGCGCGTGATAAACTTGAGCCTGGTAACGCGCCAGGCAGGCTTGAATTGCTTCGCGGCGCGCGGCGCAAACCAGGGCGCTGACCGTGCCTTCAGGTGTCCGGCGAAACTCCACAAACTGGTAGATGCATTCCTCCAATGGAAAGGGCAATTGGACATCGAGGAGCGTGGGCAACACTTTCCGAGCCTTAGTCAGGGAGGTCAGCGACGAGTCCAGCCAGAGCGTAAGACTGTCCTGCACGGCCAGGCAACCCACCGTCCCTGCTTCGCTAATGCTTCCTCCTTCGTCCCGACCTCTCGGAGAGTCGGGACTATGGCGGACACGTCCGGCGTTGCCGGATTCAGTCTGGCGCACAGCCTGCCCGCCTGTGCCCGAGGCTCGGCCAGGGAGCTCGGCCAGGGTTCCGCCCGCTAAACGCCAGGCCCGGACCGTGACGGCGCCGCCGCCCGTGAGGGTTACGCTGTTCCAGACCCGTGGTCGAAACGGCACGGCGCTGCGGCAGGTAGACAATAATTTTTCCGAAGTTGCCATTAGTCCCGTTCCGGGCGGACCGCGCGAGTTAGAAGCGTTTCGACTGCCTGGGCCGGTTTGCGGCCCTCATAGAGCACGGCATGGACTTAGGATCTGGGTCAAGGTCTCGCCGCGCCCCAGCCGCTCGCCCACGGCGTGATTCCGGCTCCAGCGGCTGGCGCAAGTGACAACGAGATCGCCCAAGCCGCTCAAGCCGGCAAACGTTTCGCGCTCAGCTCCCAAGGCGACGCCCAGGCGCGTCATTTCCGCCAGGCCGCGGGTCATGAGCGCGGCGCGGGTGTTATCGCCAAAGCCGAGGCCATCGCTGATGCCCGCGGCCAGCGCCATGATGTTTTTCAAGGCGCCACCCAGTTCGACGCCAATAACGTCCTCAGATGTGTACACCCGGAACTGCGCTCCGGTCATGATTTTCTGCAGCGCACTGGCCCGGGCCCGATCCTCGCAGGCCAGCACCACGGCGGTTGGCACCCCGCGGGCAACTTCTTCGGCGTGGCTCGGTCCGGATAATGCCGCCACGGGGTTTGGGGCAAGCACCTCGCCGGCCACCTGCGTGAGGCGCAGGTGCGTGGCGGTATCCAGGCCCTTACTCACGCTCAAGAGCGCGCAATCCGGCGGAATCCGGCCGGCAAACGATTCCAGGACTTTCCGGTAAAACTTGGATGGCACCGCCAGGATGACGAGCTCGGCCTTGGCCACAGCCTCATCCCGGTCGGCCGTCCAGTGCAGCTCTTGCGGCAAGGGCACGCCCGGCAGGAACAGCGTGTTCTCGTGTTCGCGGCGCAGGCGCTCAATGTATTCCGGAAAAGGACCCCACAACCGCACAGTATGCCCCTGTTTAAGAAGCAGCAGGCCGAGGGCGGTCCCCCACCCGCCGTCACCTATTATGGCTATGCGCTGCATGAGTTTAAGAGTTCAAGGGTTCACAGTTCACGGTTAGTAACAGGTCAGTTATTGGGAGGTATATTGTGATCTTCAATGCTGTCATTCCCGCGAAAGCGGGAATCCAGCATTAATTTTTCTGGATTCCCGATCAGGTCGGGAATGACAATCAGCCCCCAATAACTGACGCATTACCACGGTTATCCGGCTTCCCCTGGCCGATGCTCCCTGGCCGAGCCTCGGGCACAGGCGGGCAGGCTTTTAAATTCAAACCGGTTTTCCGTGCCGGCAAGCAAGCGCTGGATATTACGCTTATGCCGCCAGATGACCAGGCCGCAGAGCACGGTCAACACGACCGGCAGGAGGATACCGCCGGAAGCATAAAAAAACCAGACCGCGCCGGCCACCACAAGAGCGGCCACGATGGACGCCACGGAAACGTAGCGGGTTGCCGCAAAAACCAGCGCCCAGGCCAGCAGGCCGATGCCGGCCGCCGGGGGCGTCAGACCCAAAAGCGCGCCCACGCTGGTGGCGACGCCCTTGCCGCCCTTGAACCGCAGGTAGACCGGCCAATTGTGGCCGCCAATGGCCAAGCAGGCGCACATCAGGCTCAAGAGCTCGCCGCCATCATACGCCCAAAACTTTCTCGCGAGCAAGGGGAACACGCTGACTGGAATAAAGCCCTTCAACACATCGCCGGCGAACACCAGCGCTCCCCAGCCTTTGCCCACCGCGCGGAAGACATTGGTGGCGCCGATATTGCCGCTGCCGACCGTGCGGATATCCACACCCCGGGCGCGCGCAATCAGGAAGCCGAAGGGAATGGCGCCCAGCAAATAGGCCAGAACGCCGCAAATTGTATAAATGACCGCCGCAGTCATGGCGGACTATCCCAGCATACGGCCGCCGTGAAGTCAAGGCCAAGCGGGTAGCTGGAACGGCTGGGCAAGGTAGATTAACCGGCTCGAAAAATCATTGACTTGAGTCCTCATTTTGCGATGCTCCGGCCTCACGAGATAATGCGCCCCTTGCGCTTGCCCCGCGTCGCGCGGGGTGGCGCGGTGGCCGCCAGAAGAATCCACGCCCTCACGGGCGCAGCTACAGGATGCAAGGAAAGAACAACCATGTCCAAAGCTAAACTGAAAATCGGTGTGATTGGTCTGGGCCGCATTGGCTGGCAGTTTCATTGTCCGACCATCGCCAAGCATCGCGAGTTCGAGTTGGTCGGCGTGGCCGACCCGCTGGCCGACCGGCGCGCGGAGGCCGAGCGCGCTTATCATTGCGCGGCCTTCGCCGATTACCGGCAACTGCTGAAGATACCCGGCCTGCAGGCCGTGGCCATTGCCGCGCCGACCCATCTGCATAAGCCGATGGCTTTGGCCGCCTTAGGCCGCGGGCTGCACGTGATGCTGGAAAAACCCATGGCGGCCACTCTCCGCGACGGCCAGCAGATTGTACGCTCAGCCCGCGCGCGGCAGCGGGTCTTGACCGTCTATCAACCGCATCGCGCGATAGCATACTTTCAACACCTGCGCCGCCTGATCAACGAGGGCCGAATTGGAACGGTGTATCACGTCCGCCGGGGTATGTTCGGTTTCGCGCGCCGCAACGATTGGCAGAGCCTGGTCCGATTTGGCGGCGGTATGTTGAATAATTATGGCGCGCACGCCCTGGACCAGGTTCTACAACTGATCGGCTACGACGTGCGGCGCGTATTCTGCGGCTTACGGCGGGTGGCCAGCCTGGGCGATGCCGAGGACGTGGTAAAAATCGTGATTGAAACCAAACGGGGGTTGATTGGCGAGGTGGATATCAACCAGGCGTGCGCGCAGCAATTGTATGAACTTGAGGTAATCGGCACAACCGGGGTGATTGTCTTGCAAGCGGGCAAATGGCATATCCGCCACTTCGCCAAAGCCGCATTAAAGCCCAGACGGCTGAATAGGAGCTTAGCCGCCGCTGATCGGCAATATCCCCACGAGGGGCTCACTTATCAAGAAGACCAACTGAGGGTTGACCAGCGCTGCGCGGTGGATGTGTACCGCGACTTTGCGCGGGCCATTCGGACCGGAAAAAAGCCGCTGGTGGATCCGCGGGAACCGCTGGCGGTTCTGCGTCTTATAGAGCAGTGCCGGCGCAGCGCCCAGCGCATCCGCGTCACCCCGCTCTGAGTTGCGGTTCTTCCGAACCGCCGCTACACCGAAAAACCTGTCCAGCAGGATAGCTGACTCATTACCGCGCCACTTCGTAATACAAGCTCAGGCGGAATTCGTCGCTTTCCATGATCAGGCGCTCGCCTTCCAGTTCGGGATGCTCATCGAACGGCTCCAGGACCAGAGGATAGGTTTTGCTTTTATCCCGCGCCGCGGTTGGCAGAACCCGGCCGTCAAGGATCGCCCAATGCGCAACCATGATCTGCCCTTCGGTGGCGCGCAACGCGCCACGGCCCCGCGAAGCGCTGGGCAAGCCCTGCGCTTCTTGGACCACCTCGTAACGGTTGACGACCAGGGCCCGGCGATAGGGCGCAATCGCCGCGGGCGTCGGAATGCGGGCAAGCTCCACTGGCCGGGCCGAAAGCGCCAGGCGCGTCGCAGGCTTGCGGCCTGGCAGCCGTTCGCCGGACAACTCAAACTTCCGGCGCGCCTCTTGAGGGTCAATCCAGCGCGTATAAAGGGCAATGCCTTCCAGCTTGCCGGCCCAATTTCCAGCCGAAACGGAGACCTGGCCAAGCTCCCTGGCCGGCGCTCGGGCATAGGCGGGCAGGCCGCCCTCGGCGGCATACTCGCCGGTCCATTCATTGCCGAAGATCAGATGCTGCCGACCCCAGTGCCCGGCTTCGATGGACTCGGCCAACACCTGTTTGCCGTTTATGTAGCCGGAGAGCTCACCAGGCCGATAACTGATGACAACATGATAGGGCTTATCGGCCGTAATGGCGCCCAGGTCAAAAACAGGATCAAGGGCGGCGACTTGATTAGTGGCCGTGCGCAGACGAAACACCAGCCGGTCCTGTTCCTGGCCAAGGATGAAATTAAACGAATCCGGACCCGACGAGCAGGCCATGATGCGCGCGGGGCCTTCTGAGTGATGGTTGATGCTGAGGCCGGAGCGCGTGGGACCGGACTGCGAAGTGCGCGTGGCCGTAATCAGGGCCTCTATGCCAAACTGATAACTTTTAAGGCAGCCGGCAAGCAGTTCATCGGCGCCGCTCTCGGCGACAAAGGCGCCACCGGCGGTGTCCATTTCCAGGAACCGGCCATAGCGGGCCAAGCCACGCGGCTCGGTCCGGCAAATGCGCTTCTGTCCGCTTTCCGGGTCAAGCACCTCGTTGTTTTTCGAGCGGTTCTCCCACAGGAAGACGAGGTTATCCGTCCGCCCCGGCCAGCTCACGGCCACCGCCGGCGCGGCCACGGTTGGTGTGGCTGGTGGCTTTCCGATTCCCGCACGGCTGCCCGCAATCCAGACATCCGGGGAAAAATCGGCGTTGGTGTTGTGGGTAAGCTGAACCCACTGCTCGATCTTTTGAAAATCGTGACTGAACCGGCCAATATGAATTTCGACGCCGGCGCCGCCGGCGCGGATACGGTTATCGCCCTCGCCCTCTTTATACGGGCCGGTCATAACCATAAACCGGGGATGTGAGCTCCAGCGCGGGTGATAAACCTCAAACCCTTCAATACCGGGCGCGTGGCTGAGATGGATCACCCAGCGCCGGCCGGTCACGGTATCGCAGAGCGTCAGGTTGCGGTGGGCGCCGTCAAAAAACCAGAGGCGGTAGCTATTATCGGGAGCGAGCGAAGGCCAGCAGCCAACGCCGAATTTTTCAGCCGCGCCATTAGGCAGCTCCAGAATGCCGCAGGCCGGCCAGGGGTATGAGCCGCTGGCCCGGCGGCCGTCGGCCGACAACTGGAAATTGTCAATATCGAGGAGGGTTCGGTCCCAAACCGGTTCGCTGACGCTGGGCTGATTGAGAAGCTGCCGCCGGATATGCTTAAGCGCCGTGCTGTTGCTGACGGCCGTGCCGGCATAGACCCATTCGTTGCCGTTGAGCGGGTCCTCCCACACGGCCAGGGCAAAGCCATCGGCAAAGGCCCGCAGGCCGGAGCCGTCGAATTTGACCACGTAAATTTTCTGTTCCCGCGGGTTGGAAAAGACTATGCGCTCGCCGCGCGGGGTCAGCAGCGGCTTGGAGTAGTTGGCCGGTTCGGGCAGGATAAGGCGTTCGCCGCGGCCATCCTCCGAACAATAGCCCATCAAGCGCAGGTGAACGCCTTCGGCGTCGGCATCGGCGCCATCGCCGACATCCTGGCACCAGACCACGCGAATTTTCTCGGCGGTCAGGGTCCGGAGTTCCTTGACTTGATCGCGTGGGTCGGACTGACGACCGAGTTCGGGCGCGCAGCCGGCCAGAGGAACAAGGAGGGCCAGTGTAAAAATGGTTCCCGGAAGCCACGGCATAGGAGCACCCAAGAAGTTGCACCCCTTCAGGGTGCGAATGCTATTCTGGTTCCGCGGTTCTATCCCGGCGATTCTCGCCGGGCTATGATGTTGCCGCCCTTCAGGCGGCGGGGCTACGCTCCCCAACGGGGAGCCACATCAAAGCCCAGGGCAACGCCCTGGGAAACAACGTGTTACGAGTCCCATCGCACCCTGAAAGGGTGCAACATCAACTTTGCCTCAGGAAGATAATCGCTTATTGCGCAGGAGGTTTTGCATTTTACGGCTTAGGCTGCCGCCGGTCGCGCACGACGCGGGCGGGGACGCCCATGGCCACGGCATAGGCCGGAACTGGGCGGGTAACAACCGCGCCCGCGCCGATAATGGCGTTTTCTCCCACAGTAATGCCATCGAGCAACTTGACCCCGGCGCCAAACCAACACCGCTGGCCAATTTCGATGCCGAGTGACCGCGCGCCCTGCTGAGTAACGGAAGCGGCGACATCCTGCGGAGCATGATCGCCGCCGATAAAGTAGCAGTAGGCCGCCACGAGGGTATCGGCGCCCAGGACTACGCGGCTTCCCGAAAACACTTCACAGTTAAACCCTATATTTACCCGCTCGCCCAGGATGATGTCGCCGTTCTTGCAGCTCAGGATGGAATTGCGGCCGAGATAAACACCCTCCCCGATACGAATGCCCTCATTATCCCGGCCCTTGGCGTCCAGCAGGCAGTTGTCGTCAATGATTACATTATCGCCGATTTCGATTTTATGCGGATGGCGGAGCACCACGTTGGTTCCGAATACCACCGCGCGCCCGCATTTGCCCAGCAAGCAGGGGTAAAGTCTGGCGCGCAACCAGAGGCCCATGAGGCCCGGCGCGCGCGCACAAAGCAGGACGATCAGTTCGTATTTCAAGAGCGGCCAGAAGCCACGGCGGCCGATGATCAGCTCGCAATAGCGCTGGAGCGGTGATTTTTGGTCGGCAGCCATTTCGCGCTGGATGATGACGCTTTCCGTTTTCATGGGGAAAAACTTAACCCAGCGATTCCACCTTCGGCGGACAAGTCTCGCTGGCCCAGCCCGCAGTCGCTACGCGCCAGCGTTGCGGGCGGGGCTATGATCCTGCTTCGCCAAGGAGGCTTCGCAGGACGAGTGTTCGACCCCGTTGGGGTCGCGGTTTTCTGGTTCGGACATTCCTTTAACCCAGCGATTTCTCCTTCGGCGGATCCCTGGCCGAACTCGGGCAGGCTCATCCTCTCCCTCGGGAGAGGACCGAGGTGAGGGGGTACATTTGCCAGCATTCCCTGGCCGACGCTCGGGCAGGCCCCTCACCCTAACCCTCTCCCAAGGGAGAGGGAAGCTTGTTTTGGACACCAATGATCAAAAAGGATTACTTGCTTTCCGGTTCTTTTTTAAAGATCAGTTGGTGCTTTTTCTGCATTAGTGCTAAGGCCCATGCTTTCGGCCAGATATTGTATTCATCCCGGTTTAACTGTCGAGCGGGAACTTCCCGGGCATTCGCCGGTGTTTTAGCCAGACAACGCCCGCCACGAGCGGCAAGGTGATTGCGGCTTCCACCAGGAGCAGGCGCAGATTCTGGAACGACCACAGCGCCGCCAAGGTCTGCTTAGCCGGGTGCGGGAAAAAAGCGAATGAGGCGTGAAACAGCTCAGATGAAAACGGCCAGGCCAGCATGAGCCCAATGGGCGGCGAAAAGTCCACGGTAAGCCAATCGGCCAGCAGATGAGAGCCCAGCAGCGCAAGCACCAGCCCAAGCGAGAGCGCTGGCGCTGGCCGTTTTCTAAGCCAGCCGTAGGCCCAGATGGCCAAAGCCACCGCAACAATCCAGACCAAAGTATGCGTTACCGTCTGGTGATAGCGATTCAAGTTGCCCTGAAAGACGCCGAAAAAGTAGTCCAGGTCGGGCGCGTTGGCCAGCAGCACGCAGAGCAGCAGCTCTCGCCGCAGCGAGCGCAATCGACCGCACAGCTCGGGCACAAGCCGGTAGCGCGGCAGGAAGCGGGCCAGGCCGATCGCGAGGCCAATGAGGCTATGGGCCAGAGGTGAAGGCATGGTAGGTCTTTCTGAAATGTGTTGAATTCATGTTGAACATTTTCCCGTTGGGCGGCCTGGTCGCTCCGCGGTAGGGACGGCTCGCCGAGCCGTCCGCGGCGCTCTCGGCGAGAGCGCCCTACCAAAATTTCTCCGCCTCATGCGGATCCGCTTAAGGCGGAAAATATGTTTGGATAGTCTTCCGCAGTTGATTCAGCCGCCGGGCCACAGTCCAGGTTCCGCAGCGCAAGCCCGCCGGAGTAATGCCCGCGGCTAACATGCGGCCAATAGAGGCGGCGGGGGCAAAAGCGTCAAACGAACCCTGGCAGACAAACCCATAAGTTCCCAGGTAGCGCTCCTCGCCGGCAAAAGGCAAGGGATCGGAGCCGGGAATAATTGGCAGAGAAAGCGCGCGGGCTTGGCGCATGAGCCGCGGCGCGGGCCAGAACAGCGGCCGTAAAGTTGTGTCGCCCAGGCACAGTCCCCCGCCTTGAGCGCTTTCAATCAAATTCCGCGCCAGTCGTCCGCGTCCAAAGAGCCACTTGCCGGGCGAGAAGGCCAGGACCGGAATCCCGCCGGAAGCGACTACGCGCCGGATGACTTCACCCGCCGGGAGGCCATCCGGAATTTTCGCGCTCATGGCCAGGCCCAGCACTTCCAGCCGCTCGCGGGTCGCAATCTGGCGGCCGGCCACGAGGCACACCTGCCCTGCTCCGGGCAAACCAATAACCACGCAAAGGGAAGACGGCATGCTTATAATCTCAAAACCGTTGCCGAGCGCGTTTTTGTCCCGATCCTTAAGCCGGCCAAAAAAATCATGATCGCGCGCTTCCGTCAGGAACGCCAGTTTGAGAATCTCGTTGCCGGTTGTTGCCGGATCAGCCAGCCCGGTTGCAGCGGCCAGGCGGTCCAGATTTTGAATCAGACAGCGGAACGCGGCTCTCAGGTCATAAGCCGGATACAGGTGCACATGGCCGTCAGCGGCCACGAGCGCAGTCCGATGATTCAGAGCGGAATTTTGCATTTGGCTCAGCCGTGCTTTGTATTCAGACGCATCAAGAGCTCTGGGCATGAGGCCACACTGGAATTATGCCTCTGATAACAGCGTGCGCTTTGTTCGTCATTCCCGACCTGATCGGGAATCCAGGATCAGAGTAAAACAAAACAATATCTGGATTCCCATTTTCATGGGAATGACAGAAAGGACTGGATTCCCGCTGGAGTTTACCCCGTGCTTTTCCTCCTTGTGCGGATCCGCCTGTGGCGGAGACACGGGGCGAGAATGACAGCTCCGGCTGGGAGTCAGCTTCCCGGCTGAAGACAACACGATACAGCCACAGCCTGGCATCGCCCCCGATGATCTGCACCTCTACGGGAAGCTCTTGCTCAAGCGAAAATGCGAGGCTTTGCCGATGATAGGTATTAGCCACGTTTGCGACCGGCTCAATCTCGGCTTCAACAATCGCGGGGCCGTTATCAAATTGCACCAGGCGGAGCTGCCCCCAACTGTTGCGATATGCGCGCCTGGGCTGTTTGGCCCGATAATATAAGGTGGCCACATAACGGCCGGGCGGGAGGGTGAGATAATTGCCATAGGAAAGGGCCACTGGCGCACTGCGGCCGTCGCCGGACCAGTAGCGCACCACGTCGCCATCGGATAGCAGCAGGTTCTGGCCGCCATGCCTGAGGGTCGCGGCCAGGATGATGTCGCGCTCGTTGCCATCTTTGCGCTGCAGGGTAAAGATGTAACCGCGGCTGGGCGGGATCCAGCGGGTGTAGGGATGGCGGTCCACTTCCATGTAATTGTCGAAAGGGGCAAAGGCGATGACATATTCATCGTCTTGGACCCACCACCAGCTTTTGCCAGGCCGGTCGGCATAGTGCGGGTCGTAAAAATGCAGTCCGTTGAACTCAAAGCCGCCATCAATTTTTTCGGCTGGAATCTTTTGGACCTCGGTCAACTCCCGCAGGGCCTGCCAGCGGGCGCGCTGCCAGGCGAAATAGTCATGCGTTCCGCCGACGCCGAAGACGGCCAGGGCCAGCAACAAGCAAGCCGCCAGGAAGCTGCGCGGCCCTCCAAGCCGCACGGCAAAAACAGGACTGGCGCAGACCAGGACCACCATCAAGAGCGGCAGGCATAACAGGAGATAGCGGTCGAAAGGAACCAGAATAGCCAGGGACGCGAGATA
>JACPGN010000038.1 GCA_016182435.1 Lentisphaerota bacterium
AGGCCACCGGCGCCACGCACGTTTTGAGCGGGCATGTCCATTGTCGCCGGAGTCAGCAGGCCTCCGGCATTGAGTTTAACGTCGCCCCTTCCACGGCCTTTGGGCAATTTGGCAATCACTGGACGACGGGCGATCCGAGCCTGGGCTTCATGAAATACGAGGTGTCACCCTCTGGTATTAAAAGCAGTTTCATTCCGCTGGCTTTAGTGTCAACAGAACCAGGCTATGGTCCTTACGGCCATGTTGCGCCGGAGCGGCGCGACTACACCGCGGCCTGGGAAAGGTAAGTAATTATGGCTCCGCAAAAAATGACCAGCCGGGAACGCATTTTGGCGGCCCTCCAACGCCGGGAAGTTGACTATGTTCCTTGCTCTGCGTGTTTCAACCCCCTGACCCTGCCGCAGCGGAAAGGCTATAAGTGGCAGTTCCCCTGGGCGGCCGACTCAACGCTGGCCGACGAATTAGATTACCAGGTGCGTGAGCTCGGCTTGGACCAGCTTGTGCCGGTGGGCATTGGGCTTTGCCGGCCGGCAAAGGGCGTAACGTCGAAAACCTGGCTTGAGCAACAAATCCTGCACAAGGTCTTTAGCACTCCGGCGGGCGAGCTGCATGCGGCGGTCAGCTACAACGAGCTTTGGCCGCATGGCGAGCATATACCCCTTTATTCTGACTTTAATATCGGCCACTTTGTAGAGCCTTGGATCAAGAATGAAGCCGACCTGGCCTGCCTCAAGCACGTTGTCAGGTTTGACGACACGCGAACCGCGCTTGTGGATGCCAGGTCGGTCTTTGCCAGGACCAGGGCATTGGCTGACCGTTATCAACTGGCAACGGCAGCCGAGGTTGGCATGGGCCTGACTGGGGCACAGCATTTATTCGGCGTTACCGGGCTTTTGACCAAGGTGCTTGACCAGCCGGGATTGGTCCAGGACTATCTGGAGCATGAACACTCCATCAATCTGCGCCTTATCGAAGTGCTGGGCGAGTTGGGCGTAGATGTCATTAGCCGCAACGGCTTCTATGAAACGGCCGACTTCTATTCGCCGGCGATGTTGAATGAGTTTGTCGGCGAGCGGATTCGTCGGGAGGCCGCGGCCACAAGGTCCGCCGGCATGCTTGCTTCATATACCATTCACACCGGCATAATGCCCATCCTTGATTATCTGGCGACCTTGAATGTGGACTCGTTCTTCGGAATAGATATTGCCTTCCAGAATATTGACCTCGGGCTGGTCCGCGCCAAGCTCTCCCCAGGCAAGAGCTTGCGCATAGGACCCAGCAGCACGTTCCATTTATGGAAGGGGCCGGAGGCCACCCGCGCGGCCGTGCGGCTTTGTTTTGAGATCTTCGGGAAAACCGGCTTGATTCTCAGTCCGTGTGTCTCGGCCCACAGCATCATGCCTTGGGAGAGCACGCTGGCCATGATTGCTGAATGGAAAAAGTTGCGATAACCTGACATTTTTTGGAGCGTCGGCCAAACGCTTGCCCCACGCTTCGCGGGGTCCGACGGCTACAGGAAAAGTCACTCTGCTGCAGGTCTAATTCGAGGCTAAGGAATTTCGAAATCACGCGGCAACAGAGTGCCGCGGCTACAGTAAGAACATTTCAGAATGTAGCCGCCCCACTCAGTTGGGGCGCATGTCAAAGTTGACGCCTTAGGTGGCGTAATTCAAAATCTCTAAGGAGCGCGCTAATATGCACAGCGATCAGCAGATTGCGGGTCTCTTTCAAACCCGGGGCAGCCCCTATCGCAAACCCTTTACCTTTGAAGGCCGGCCGCTTAATCCCGAGGAATTGTTTCTGGTCCTTAATTTGCAACAGCCGGGGTTGGAATCGGCGCGCGCGGCACTTAAAACCGGCGGTCGGGAATCAGCCGCAAAAGCGCTCCTGACTTATTTCCGGAATCGCGCGTCGGTGGCTTGGCCGACCTGGCCGGCGCTGGATAATAATACCAATGCCGATGATCCCCGCGAACCGCTGCCGGTGGATGAACCGCCGCTCGGACCGGCCAAGGCCTCGGCGCTACCGCCGCTTTCACTTGCTGATAAGGACCGCGCGGTCGCCGTTAATGCGCTACAACATATTTTTCAAACCCATCCATCGCACGCGCCGCATAACTATGGGACCGACATAAACTGGGATGAAGACCCTTATGATGCAATTGAGTGGACATCCGGCATGCACCGCATGACGAGTTGGGACCTGGCAGTAGCGCGCTGCTACAATGCCACCACAGATCCGGCCTATGCCCGGCTCTGGATGGATCTTATCCGTGACTGGATCAGGAAAAACCCGATCACCAAAGGGCGTTGCTGTTTTGCCAAAAGCTGGGATTCCATTCAGGTGGGCTTTCGTGCCCGGCGCTGGTGCGGGCTGCTGCCCTATTTCCTGGATGCGCAGAATTGCACGCCGGATTTCCTGGTTGAGATTCTCACCGCGCTTTACAATCATGCGCGCCGGATCGTGGTTCTGCCTTACGTGCATCCCGATAATTTCCTGATCATTGAATCGGCCGCTCTGGCCGATATCGCCCTCACCTTTCCTGAATTCCTTGACGCCGAGGAATGGCGCCAAAAAGCTTTTGAGCGCCTGGCCGAAACGCTCCGCAGTCAGGTGCTCCCCGATGGCGTTCATCACGAGCTCGCGCCCAGTTACCATCTCTACTGCGCAATGCTGTTCCTGGATGTCATTGATTTAACCCGCCGTAATGGATTCAACCCGCCTTTCCTGAAAGTCGTCGAGAGCATGGCCCAAGCCGTGTTCGGCTGGACAAGCCCCATGCGCTTGGTCCCGGTCGTCGGCGATACGCTCAGACCCGATGCCCGCCGCGTCCTGATGCGCGCCGCGCATGTTTTCGGCCGCAGCGACTTTCTGGCGGCCGCCACCGATGGCGCTAAAGGGAATTGGCCCGCGCAACGCAACTTCGCCTTCCGTTCCGGAGGATTTTATGCCTTCCGCTCGGATTGGACCAGGGATGCCGTCTGGTTGGCCCTGCACTGTGGGCCGCGCTCGGGCGAACCCACCGAATGCCATGCCCAGCCGGATAACGGCACATTCGAGCTGGCCGCTTTTGGGCGCTACCTGATGCGCGACCCCGGAGTCTACTCCTACAACTGGAACCATCCGGAGGAACGCGCACCCTTTCGCTCTACCGCCTGGCACCAGACGCTGACGCTCGACGGCGCGAATAGCGCGCGCGCCGGCCGTTGTCGCGACTGGGTGGAAGACGACGGCCAGGGTAATGCCGGCGTGACGGTTGAAAACCTGGCTTATCCCGGCCTGATCCACCGGCGCACTGTTTTCTTCGTGGCGCGGCGTTTTTTTGTGCTGGTGGATGAAGCCCTCGGCAATGTTGAGGGCACACTCGACTTGCATTTTAACTTGACGCCGGGGCAAGCGCAAATTGAACCGGCGACCAAATGCGCCTGGACCACTTTTCCCACAGGCGGCAACGTGCTCGTCTGGGCTGAGCCAACGGCAAGCGTCACTTTGCGAGAGGAGCAGGTCTGGTTCTCGCCGTGGTTTGGCGAGAAAGAACCGCTACCGGCCTTCGCTTATTGCCATGCTGGAAAAGCGCCGGAGCGGTTCCTGACTTTGCTTATTCCCTTCCAGGGTTCGGCAAGACCGGAAGTCGCGGCCCGCATTGTCTTTGGCGAGATTGGCGCGCCGACGCTGGCGGTGGAAGGGCGCGTAGCGGGCATCGCCTTTCGTGTGCAACGCGGTATTGCTGTAAGCTGAACTGAGTCATGAGGAAATCTTTCTTCCGCGTTGTGGCCATCAAGCTTTCTTGCGCGTTTCTTCTGATGCTTTCGTGCTGTTCAAAACAGATTGATCAGGGTTCAGGTGAAACCCAAAAGAAGGGGGAAACCATTATGTCCAACAAGCATTCATACTGCGTCCCGGTTAAGTACTGGACCGAGAAGGCCGGTATTATCTATGGGGCAAAGCCCGATGAGACGGGCCCGATCGGCGGAGGCGCCGGCTATAAACGCAGCGTTACCAAAGGCGACTATTATGTTCGAACCGTGGAAGAACTGCTCGCCGCCGTCGCGCAGGCGAAATCGAACGAGACAATTTTCATTGGCGGCGGGGTGGAATTGGATTTCACCGATCGCGTAATCACGGATAAATTGGCGCTGCAAATCCCCGCGGGCGTCACCCTGGCCGGCGACCGCGGCCATGACGGTTCCGTGGGAGCGCTGTTGTACAGCGACGCGTTTGACACCCCACATCTGATCGAAACCGCAGGGCCTGGTGTGCGTATAACTGGTTTGCGGTTGCGCGGTCCGGATCCGAAGAGAAGGTTGGACTACCATGACCGGGTCTTCTTTCAGCCGCTTCCCGGGGTAAGCAGTCCTGCTGAACGGAACACGTTTTTCTATCGCTTCCCTAATTCCAGCGCTATTTGCACGGCGCATTCGCGTCTTGAAGTGGATAATTGCGAAATAAGCGCCTGGAGCGCCGATGGTGTGAGCTTGCGAAGCGGAAGCGGTCTCCATATCCACCACAATTACATTCACCACTGTCAGCGCATGGGCCTTGGGTACGGGGTGCAGGTGGGCAGGGCAACGGACGTATTGATCGAATACAACCTTTTCCAGGACAACAAACATCATATTGCCGCCGGCGGTTGGCCAGGTACGGGATACGAGGCCGGCCACAATGTGGTCTTGCCTTACACCGAAAGCCACGCGCATCCGCGAACCGGACAACCCTATGGCCAGGATCATCTGTTCGACGCGCATGGCGGCGGCGACCGAACGGACGGCTCGAACATCGCGTGTAAATGGCTCAAGATTCATCATAACACTTTTCTTTCGGATTACGTTGCGGTGAACATTCGCGGCATGCCGGAGGACTATGCGGAAATTCACCACAACTGGTTCAGGCAGCCGATGACCGGCGAGGCGACAGTGATTTCCGAGGGCCGTACGCGTGTATGGGACAATCTCTACGGGTGGCCGGTGGGCCAACTGAAGCCGCTGCGGGGCTCGCTCGAGTTGATTACGCCGGTCGAATTGGGCAGCGACGCGCACCCGGGCGTCGTACGCTTGCACGTTCACAATATCTCCCCTCTCGACTTTGTCGGCATGGTCTATCCGGCGCTGATGCCGCCATGGAGCGGTTCGGTCCAAGACCATAAAGGCGCGCTGGTAAAACTGGCTGCGGGTGGAAAGGCGGCGTATGATCTGACGGTTGCTTGTTATGAAGACGAGCGACCTCGAGGGCAGGTTAAGATCATGTTGCGACCGGACACGGGGGAACCTGTGCGGACCACGGATGGATTATCATTTCCTGAGGTGAATATTCCGATTGTGGGGCGTGTAATCGAGGCCGTCCCGCGGCATTGTCTGGACGCCGTTAAGGAACGGGCTGCGTCGAGCGCCAAGCTGCCGTTTCTCTTGCAGTCCTACGAAAAGACGGACGAGAAAAAAATAGCGCGGGCCATGTTCTGGATCACCGGCGATTCCCTTGCCCTTGCGGCGGAGGTCTATGATAGGGAAGTCTGCCGCGACCCGGTGGTCTGGAAGACGTCCTGCGTGGAAGTATTCGGTTCCCGAGCGCTCTCCGACACGCTTGTCCAGCTTTTCCTGACACCGGCGTTGGACAACATGAAGGCCGAGGCCTTCCTTCCGAAAGACGACGGGTACGAGTCGGTACCGGAAGTCGAAGTGCAGAGCGAAACAAGCGCTAAGGGCGATTTTTACCGGCTTTATGCGTTGATCCCCTTGGAGGTTTTAGGCTTGAGTTCCGGGCTTAAGGATATGCTGCTTGAGATTCAGGCCAGCGCTGTTGTGATGCCCGGTCAAACGCGTGCTTATGCCAGGTTGTTCGGTGCGGAGATGCCATTCAAATCAAACAAAGGATACGGCCATTTGACTATTGTCCGCAAAGCTACCCAGTGATAGGCAAGGGGACTTCGACCGCCGTGTTTGGCTGGCCGTGCTCCGCCATAGCGCTCCCGCCTTCGCGAAGCCCGCTTCGGTGGGCGTAGGAAGGTCGCGACGGCGAGAGCGCAATCCCGCGGACGGAGCCGCGCCCTCGTGCAGGAGATGATGCAGGCTGGTCCTGTGGGTCCGGGGTGTAGCTGCGGTTCGATAGAACCGCAAACCTGGAACCGTTCCGCCAATAGCGGACTCGTGCTTCGTAGCGAAAGCTTACTTCGCAGAGTAGCATCCGCTAAAGGCGGAGAACTGTGAACTGCTGCCGGTAATGGGTCAGTTATTGGGGGGAGATTGTGAATTTTCATGCTGTCATTCCCGCGAAAGCGGGAATCCAGCATTGCCTGCCCGACCACACGCTGTGCGCAGCACTGCGGGCAGGCAATCACCCCCAAATAACTGACGGGTTACTGCGCCAGCATTCTCTGCTTGACGTCCGATGCCGTGCTTCATAACAATACGCTTCATGCAACGCGGCAATCATATCCTGCGTGTTGGTTTGACCGGATTTCTGCTTTGCGTGCTGATCGGCGCGGGTTTGGCGGCTGCAGACAAGAAGGAGGCTACCAGCCACGTCCGCCACAGCCTGCACTGGTGGGAGCGTTACCGGCCGGCGGAGGCGACGCCGGAAACGCAGTTGGCCTGGGCCAATGCGCTCAAGGAGGCGGGTCACACCATCCGGGCTTCCAAAGCCTGCCTGGCGCTGGTCAATGCCTGGCCGGAATCCGCGCAGGCGCCGGTGGCGCAATTGATTTATTGCAAACTGCTGGAACAGCGCGGCAAGCGGAATAAAGCCTTTGAGGAATACCAGTTCCTGGTGGAGGCTTATGCCGGGTTTTTCCCCTACGAGCAGGTGATGGAGAGCATGTACAGCATTGCGGATGTCCGGGCCACCCGCGACCGGCGCTTCCTGTTTTTCAAGTACCAATCGCCGGAAGAGGCTATTCCCCTGTTCGAGAAGCTGATCCAGAATGGCACCCAGTGGAAGCGCGCGGCCGAATTGCAGTTTCGTATCGCGCGGATTTATGAAAAGACGCGCCAATACGATTTGGCCAGCGAAGCCTACGCTTCCTATTATCAACGCTATCCTTTAAGCTCCCTGGCTGAGCAGGCTTTGTTTGGCCAGGGGCGCTGCGCTTATCAGTATTCCCGCGCGCATCCCGTGGCCGCAAGTTTGCGCGAAAACGCTGTGGCGGCGCTCCAGGGCTTTCTGGATTGGTACCCTTCCAGCGCTATGGCCTCCGAGGCGCGCGGCTACCTGGCGGAACTCCAGCGTGAGTTGGCCGGCGGCCTGTATAGTCAAGCCGCGCTCTATGATAAAACAGCCCGCCTTACCTGGGACAAGCAGGAACGTCATACCGAATTGGTCGCCGCCCGGGTCTGCTATGAGCGGGTGGTTGACGAGTTTCCCCAGTCGGAGTGGGCTGCCCCGGCCCGGCTGCGCTTAGCGGCGCTCAATAAGCAACTGGCGAAAAATCCATGATTACTCACCACGGATTACACGGATGGCACGGATATGGGCGGACCGTTAACGGGCGACCGTCAACAAAATCTATGATGTACCGCTGGCCCGTCATAACGCTGGGCTTGGCGCTCGTTTTGCTGGCGAGCTTGCCGGGGTGCGTGGGCTACCGCCTGGGCAGCACCCTGCCGCCGGATGTCAAAAGCATTTCCGTGCGCCTCTTTATCAACAAGAGCAACGAACCGCTCGTGGAAATTGACGCCACCAGTGCGACGGTCGCCGAGTTTCAGAAAGACGGCACTTTGCGCATTCTGAGCGCCGATGAGGCCGATCTCCTGCTGGAAACCACGTTAGACGCCTTGACGCTGACCCCCCTGCGCTATAGCGAGTCCGACAAGTCCAAACCCAACGAGTACCGGCTGACCCTGCATGCGTCGTTTGTGCTCAAGCGCGCCGCGACGCGGGAAGTTATGAGCGAGGCCTCCGTGATCGGCGAATCCACCTTTGCTTTCATCGGCAACCTGACCAGTTCCAAGCGCGCCGCCATTCCATTAGCCTCTGAAGACCTGGCCAAGCGCATTGTCGAAAAAGTCGTGGAAACCTGGTGAAACTGTGCTGCAGCCCGATTGGTTGGTCAGACTTAAATATTAGATTCTGTCCAAAAACTCCATTGGCAAACGGTCGCGACGGCCTGCCAGAGCTACGGCCAGGGAGCCCGACTGCGCCGCCGAATCCAACAGGCCGAAGGCAGTATGCTAATGACGAAAACGCAGTGGGACAAGAAGCGTGGGGTGAACACTTAAAGTGTATTGTGAAGTAGCTGACCCCAGGCCCACATGAAAGCGACCTTTAAAACGCTAATAATTGTATTTGCCGCATGCGTCTTCATTGGATGCCAAACATATCGGCAGAATATATCTTTAATCACAGAGTATAATGAAGGCCGAGTAATTGAACCATTAAAGATAGGGTCATTATACGACACTTGGTGCACAAATATTCAGGTTTCAACGAGTCTTTCAGTAAAAATAACGGGAAATGCTTGGCCAACAGGGTCTATTGAAATAACTTATTCAGATAGTGGGTCGACCATAATATTACTTGAGCCTATCAGTGGTTATGGGGGGGCAAAAATAAGAATATCAACCCTCAATAACCAATGATGAAGAAAGGAAACAAAAACACCCCTTACACGTTGTCTGCGATTCTCTTAACTTGGTTATTGGATATTCCTTGTTGAATATTGGATATTGTGTTGGATAATGGGTTGCCATAATGTTCTTAAGGTGGCGGCCGGCGTCCCTGCCGGCCGAGGCCAAGCAGGGGCCAAGCCGGGTCGGGGCCAAGCCGGGTCGGCCCGGATCGCGCCGTGGAAAGTCCTCGAATGTCGGAACGGGTTCGGCCGTGGGCAAGCAGATGAAGCAGTTGGTTAATGAGCGCGGAAAGGACCGCAAGTTAGGTAAATTAATGGAACGCATTGAGACCGGAGTGAAACATACGGGCTCATAGAAATTGCTTGCCGCTAAGGCTTAATTCCAGGGCCACAAATGCCAAGAAATGGCCCCTTAAAGAGTTTAAATGCAAGTGATTGACACTTGACAGACCATCGGGCGGCATTGTAAATTCTCCTCATGAATCGAATCACAGTAAATCCTGAACAGTGCGGCGGAAAACCCTGTGTCCGCAATATGCGTATTCGCGTGAAGGATGTGCTTGACATGCTGGCTGAGGGCGCAACAGAAAAGGAAATCCTTCGCGATTTTCCCGACTTGGAAGCCGAAGACATCCACGCCTGTATAAGGGGTGCGAAGGGGTCAGTCCGAGAATCTTGGTAATTCCTGCTTAACAGGGATATGTTGGCGTGAAGGCCGGGGCGGGGTGGATATTGTGAACGCCTACACTGGTTTCGTCTGGGCGGCCAAATCGCCGGAGCAGTTTACTTGTGACACCGATGGCAATATGCTATCCGACAGCCTGTGCAAATACTTAGGCCTGCCTTTGATGAGTGACACTCATTCCCGTCTATGGTGGCCGAGAAACCTTCATGCCCAGCTTACCTGACACGCATTTTCTGGATTTGCCGGCGCCCATTGACCGCTGGGACGAGGCCGTACCGCTCGGCAATGGGCTGACCGGCGGTTTGTTGTGGGGCGCGCGTCACGAGTTAAAGCTCTCGCTTGATCGCGGCGACTTGTGGGATACCCGCCGAAGCGCCATCACGCTGCGGCCGGACTGGACTTGGGCCGCCATTAGACGCCTGGTCCGGAAACGCCGGCAGGTCCAACTCGTCAAACTTTTCGACAAACCCTATGAGCTTCCTTATCCGACCAAGATTCCCGCGGGACGGCTCGAACTCGTTTTCGATCGTGGCAACGAGGTCCGCGCCTTCCGTCTCGACTTGCACCGGGCAATGGGAACAGCCATTCTGGCGCGGAGCCGGTTGGAAACATTCTTCAGCGCCACCGCGTCCGTGGCCATGATTCGTGTGACGGGCGCGGCGCCCGTGCTCCGGCTCGTCGCGCCGCCCTATTGGGCCACGGATCGGAAGAACCGGAAAACGTCGGGCACCCCAACCCCGACGGATCCACCCACGCTTGCCCAGTTGGGCTATCCTCCGCCGCGTACAGGCGGCAACGGTCCGTTTGCCTGGTTCGAGCAAACTGGGGCCAACGGCTTCCGCTACGCGATTGTCACGGGTCGCCGGCGCCGCGGCCCTGCTGTCGAGTGGGCGGTGGCGATCACCTGCACCAATGACGATCCCGATCCACTGGCGCTTGCTCGGCAGCGCGTGACGGAAGCGCTGGCGGATGGGTTCGATCGCCGGCTGAAACCCCACGTGCGTTGGTGGCGCGCGTTTTGGGGTCGTTCCTATGTCCGGGTGCCGGATCCCCCAGCACAACGACATTACGATCTGGTCAACTATTTCCTGGGTTCCGCCTCGCGGCGTGGTGCGCCCCCGATGCCCTTGCAGGGCGTCTGGACGGCCGATACGGGACAACTTCCGCCATGGAAGGGCGACTACCACCACGACTTGAATACCCAATTGACCTATTCGCACTACCTGAGCGCCAATCGGCTGGATGAAGGCCGCGCATTTCTCGATTTTATGTGGAATCTGCGGCCTGCGGCCCAGGCCTTTGCCCGGCGCTTCTACGGCACACCCGGCGCGGCTGTGCCGGGCGTCATGGCCATTGACGGCTCACCCATGGGCGGTTGGGGCATGTACGCGCTATCGCCCACGAACGGTGCATGGGTTGGTCACCTCTTTTATCTTCATTGGCTCTATACAGGGGATGACCGTTTTCTGCGCGCGCGCGCTTATCCCTACCTGGCGGATATTGGGACATGCCTGGCCGAGCTGCTTAAGCCCGGCCGCGATCGGAAACTGCGGCTGCCGCTTTCCAGTTCGCCGGAAATTCATGGTAACAGTCTCGACGCCTGGCTGACGCCCAATTCCAACTATGACTTGGCTCTCATGCGCTGGCTTTTCGGGGCCCTTGACGAAATGGCGCGCGCCGCCGGCCGTCCAGCCGCCGAGGGGCGCCACTGGCGGTCGCTTTTTGCGCGTCTGCCCGAACTCTCGGTAATGGAAGACGGCCTTCAGCCGCCTGCCGGAGCGCTCAAGTTGTCGCCGGACGAGGCCTTGACGGAATCGCATCGCCATCACTCGCATCTCATGGCCATTTATCCGCTCGGACTGTTGACCATGGAGCAAACCCGCCGCGAACGGATCATCCTGCTCAACACGCTATACCAGTTGGACCGGTTGGGCACGGGCGCGTGGATCGGCTTTTCCTTCACGTGGGCCGCCAGCCTAGCCGCGCGCTGCGGTCTGGCCGAACGCTCACGGCTCATGCTCGACCTCTACCTGCGCGGATTCATCTCGCGCAACGGCTTCCATTTGAACGGCGATTATCGCGACCTCGGCTTGAGCCTGTGGAAATACCGCCCGTTTACCCTCGAGGCAAACTTTGCCGCCGCTCAAGCCGTGCAAGAAATGCTCTTGCAGAGCTGGGGGGGGACCGTGCGCGTTTTTCCGGCGGTGTCCGCGGAATGGAGAGATGCCCGCTTCGATCGGTTGCGGGCGGCGGGCGCCTATTGTGTCAGCGCGGTGCGTCGGAACGCTCGAACGATCCGCGTGGCGGTCACGGCCGAGCGCGAGGGCGTTCTGCGCTTGCGGAATCCGTTCGGCTCCGCTCGCGCTCGCTGGAATCTCTCGGGGGTGCGTCGCGTTGGCGACGATTATCTTGTGCGTCTCAACTCCGGCCAAACCCTGATCGGCCGCGGCGCCTGACTGCCGACCACGGACAAGGATTCGACAGTGGGATCGGGTAATGGAGCATCTTGACGAGCGTTCGCAATAGTTATAAGTTCGGCTGCGAACCCAATGATCGAGCGTCACCTCCTCTTTGGGAATAATGAAAGCGATTGATTTGTCCCGAAGATTCTTTGAGGGCCACGCGCGGCAGGCATTTGCCCGGGAATGTCCCCAACTGTTTGAGCAGATGGCCATAGGCGTTTTTGGCATGGGCTCGGACACACTCGGTCTGGACGACGAATTATCGCGTGATCATCACTGGGGGCCACGGCTGAATATCCTGGTCCCCGCCAAAGAGTTGGCTGCCGCCCCGCAGGCCCTTGCGCCGGTCGTTAAAAAGTTTCCGGCTTCGTTTGAAGGTTTTGCCCTGACGTTTGATTCGGTTCTGGGCATGGGCGTTTCCGTGGAATCCTTGAGCGCCTTTCTGCAGCGTTTTCTCGGCCTGCCGCGCGCGCCGGCCAACGACCTCGAATGGCTGAGCATGCCGGCGCCCGATATGCTGCATGTTGTGGGCGGCGAGATTTTCCACGATCCTTCCGGCGCATTTACGGCGGTGCGCCAGCAACTCAGTTACTTCCCCGACTTGGTCTGGAAGCGACGCCTGGCGCATCACAGCCGGGTCTACTCCGGTTACGGCGTCTACGGCATCCATCGCGCGATCAAGCGCAACAATTTGCCGTTTGCCGTCATGTCCTTGGGCCTGACCCTTATGAAAGGCCTGGAATTGGCCTTTCTGCTCAACCGGCGGTATTACCCTTACAAAAAATGGCTCTATTCCATGTTTGTGAAATTACCGTCCCTGGCGACGGAACTGGATGCCTTAGTGCAACGCATTGTGACCACGGAGGACTGGCCGGAACGAATCCGCTGCTTCGACCAGATGAGCGATATTTTTTATGGCGATATGGAGCGGCAGGGCTTGATCCAGCCGGGCAAAAAATTCCGCGGCAGCGCCACTTCCGGTTACCGCTTGCTCGAGCGGGCCCTGGCGGAAATCCTGCGAACCTTGCCGCCGGAAGTGGCCCATGCTTACCCGGAAGATGAACAGAAGTATTTTGAGCTTATGTCCGTTGACTGGTTCCGCACCGTGCCGTGGCCGGAGATGGAGCAGGCCTTGAACTTGTCGCCGCAAAATCCGCCGGCGGATAAACATTCCCGTTCGCTCAACTCGCAGGCAGGAAATTAATGCGCACATTCGGTGTAGGGGTCATCGGCTGTGGCGGGGTGTGGGAGCATCACCGCGTAGCTTTGACGCGCACGCCGCGGGTCAAATGCCGCCGGGTTTTCGACTTGGATCCGGAACGCACCCGGAAGGCCGCCGCGCAGAGCGGCGCGCAAGCGGCGCAGTCGGCCGACGAGATTCTGGAGGCGCCGGATGTGGATATTGTGGCGGTGTTGACTCCGGCGGTAACGCACGCCGACTTGGTCGAAAAAGGCGCGGACCGGGCCAAGCATTTTATGCTTGAAAAGCCGATGGCCACCACCCTGGCCGACGGCTTACGCATCGTCAACGCCATCAAACGCTCCGGGGTGAAGTGTTTTCATCCCACCCTGCGCGCCCTGTTCTCCGATCTGTTTGACCAGTTCCGCCTGCTCACCGCGCCCGACGGGTTGCTCGGGCCGGTGCAATGCGGGCTTTATCACCTGGTCGGCTCGCCCTTCACCTGGGCGGGATGGTTCGCCGACCGCCGCTATTGTCTGCCGGAGGCGGAATATGGTTCCCACGTCTTCGACACGTTTCTGGCCTTGACCGGAGACGCGCCGGTCTGGGTCTGGAGCCATGCCGGCCGTTACTGCCGCGAGTTCGATCAAGACGATGTCACTACCGTGGTCATTTGCTTTCAACACGGCGCGTATTTCCAGATGAATATCAACTGGGTAGCTAAACCGGAGTGGCGCTACGGTCCTACCACCTATAATCTGGTCTGCCAGCGCGGCGTCATTCAACATAATTGGATCGGCGCTGACTGGTATGCTGACGGCGGCGTCAAAGGTTCCTTCCAGTCGCAACGCTGTGAAGCCCAGGGACGCCGTTGGGAGCACTATGAGGCCTTGGCGGATGCTATTGAAAATGGAACGGCGCTCTCGCCGAACGAGCGCGATGGCCTTGCCTACGTGCGGATTCTCGAGGCCGCGCGGCAGTCGCGCGTAACGGGGCGAAGAGTGGAACTCGCCTCCGAGGATTTCAAATGCAGATAGAGGCTTGTATTATCACGGCGCCGTTCAAGGCGCACCTCGGCCGCGTTACGGCCGAAGACCCCGGCCCGGAAAGCGTGGTTATTCGCACCGAATACTCGGTGATCAGTAATGGCACGGAAGCGCACGTCCAGCGCGGTAGTTTCCCGGATACGCCCTATGTTTATCCTTTCGTCATTGGTTATCAAGCCGCCGGCTGCGTGACCGCCGTGGGCGATCGGGTGAAGGATATCAAGGTAGGCGACCGGGTCTTTACCACCACTAATCAAGTGACTGGCATCACTAATGCCCTGGGCGGAGTGCATGCCCGGACGATAGTCGCCAAAGCGGCGGATGTCCTGAAGACGCCGGCCGAGGTGGGCGCCTTGGACGCCGCCGGCCTGGTAGTCGCCCAGGTCGGCTATAATGGCGGTTACCGTCTACCGCTGGAATATGGTCCGCGCGCGCTGGTAATTGGCGATGGCTTGATTGGGCAGTGTGCGGCCCAGGCCGCGGTGGCGCGCGGATTTGAAGTGGCGTTGGCCGGGCACTACCCGGACCGGTTGGCCTTGGCGCGGAAGCTGACACCATCGCTTTGCACAATTAATACGGCCGAGGAGGATTTGGGCCAGAAATTGAAAAGTTACTTCGGAGCTCCGCTTGACCTGGCGCTCGATAGTGTCGGCACGCAGGCAACGTTGGAGATGTGTTATCGCAACCTGAAGCGCTGGGGTGTGTTGGTGGTTCAGGGCTGGCAGGGCGGCAACCAGACGCTAAGCGCGCATCAAGGCCTCTTCAAGGAACTCACGGTGCTTTTTCGCGCCGGCTACACGCGCGAGCGTTTACTGGCTACGCTGGACCTGATGCGCCAGGGAAAAATGCGCATTGCCCCATTGATTACGCATCGTTTCCCGCCTGAGCGTCTCGGCGAAGCGTATGCGCTGCTGAATACCACCCGCGCCGCCTATCTGGGAATAGCCATCGAATGGCAATAGATTCTACTTCGTAGAATCTATTTATTTTGTGCTGAACATTTGATAAACGACCGTCCGAGTGCTTGCCCGCCTGCAACGCTATGCGTAGCATTGCGGGCAGGTCATTCCCATGAAAATGGGAATCCAGAAAAGCCGGACTGGATTCCCGCTTCCGCGGGAATGACAGCAGGCAACTAAATGCAAAGAAGCGTTAGACTCACTACAATAGGAGTTTGGCAAGTCCCAGCGCGACCGGTTTAGCCTTGCGGCGTGGCCGGTTTTAGCGTCGCAAGCCTGGCCGCGGCGCGCCGCTTGCGGCGGATGGCCGTGTTTTTCTTGATAATGCCCTTGCTGGCGGCTTTATCGAGGGTCGAGCAGTAAGCGCTGAATACCTGGCGGCTCTTTTCAACGTCCTTGGCCGCGCACTTTTTCGGCAACGCGCATGCGCTTGACGGCGCTATAAAGATTAGGCATGAATTAACTTCCTGTTCTGATTCCGTTGGACGCCTTGCTTGTTGCTTGTGAGGCGGGTAATTTGGGACCTGGCCGAGGGGAAGTCAAGCGTTGAGTTGAAATTGTTGGTAATGGGGTTATGAGGTAGTCGCGTGAGGGTTCCGCCGGCAGGCGGATCCGCCAGGGTGGAAGGGACGGCTCCCCGCCACAGCGCGGGGCAGGTCCCGCCTCGGCGGGACCGTCCGCGGCGCGTTCAGCGAACGCGCCCTACCCCTTGCCACCTTAAGATTGAGGCCATACAAATTATACGGGAATAGAAATTCGCCTCGGTTGGCCGCATTGCGCTTTCTTGGCAGCAAGCGAAGGCAAGGGCAGACTTCATGCGCATTCTTCGTTTCGGCATCGGGCTGCTGCTGGTTCAGTGCAGCATTGGCTTGACCCGCACGGTGGTGATGAGTGCCGGCGCAACGGCCGCATTGGCCCTTGCTGGCGGCGCGCGGCCGTTCCTGGCGCTGGTTGCGGGCCTGGCGGCGGCCGTGTTCGTCTTCTGGGTCCTGCCGGCGCAAGTGCGGCTTTATGTGCTTGCCCACGAATTGACCCATGCGCTCTGGGGCGCGCTGCTGGGCGCGCGGGTCTCCGGCTTGCGGGTTACCGCCAAGGGCGGCCAGGTGAAATTATCGCAGAGCAACTGGCTGATTGCCCTGGCCCCCTATTTCTTTCCGCTCTACACCGTGCTTGTCATCCTGGCCTATTATGGCCTGCTCATTTTTTTCGATTTGCGGCCTTATGTTCTCGCGTGGCTGGCCCTGGTGGGATTTAGCCTGGGCTTTCATTTTACGTCCACGCTTTATGCCCTGATTAGAGATCAGCCGGATGTCCGCGCCTATGGCCGGTTTTTTTCGTTGAGCACGATTTACTTTGTGAACCTGCTCTTGATTTGCCTGGTGCTGCTGCTCGTGGCGCCCCTTACTCTTCATGAGCTCTGCCAGCGGCTGCTGGCTGATCAGGGGCTGGTTTGGAGCGCGCTGGGCGGCCTGCTGCGGACGGCCGCCAGTTGGGCCTACGGGCGGATTTTATAGTTCCAGTTGCGGGGCGTCTTTCCACAGCCGGTCGAGCGCGTAGTATTCCCGGGCGGCTGCGTTGAACAGGTGGGCCACAACGTCAAGATAATCGGCCACGATCCAACCGCTCTCCGGCGTTCCGGACTTCCGATAGCAGGCCACGCCGCAGGCCTTCAGCCGCAGGCGGGTTTCGTTGAAAAGCGCTTTGAGGTGCGGCGGATTGCCTCCGGTGGCCAGCACGTGAAAATCCGTGATGCTCGAACTGCCCCGCACATCGTAAGCCGTAATCGCACTGGCCTTTTTATCGGCCAGACCCGCGGCAATAATCCTGACCAGTTCAGTTGATTCAAGCATGGAACCCTTAGCCCATCCGATAGAGACTATGTTCGGCTATGTACATTTCTACGCCTTCCGGCACCAGGTAACGGATACTCATGCCTTCGGCCACCCGATGGCGAATATCCGATGACGATATATCCACCTGGTGGCCCGTGGCGACGTTAGCCAGCAGCTCCCGCTCCAACTGCGGATCGAGGTTCAAGCTCCCTCGCGTTATGGTCTTGAGCTCGAAGCCCGGTCGGACCAGTGTCACAAACCGGCAGAGCCGCAGCAGTTGGCCCACGTCTTTCCAGAGATGCAGTTCCGCAAGGGTATCGGAGCCGATGATAAAAACAAGTTCGTTCCGCGGGTAGCGCTGGAGCAGGGCGCGGACGGTGTCAATCGAGTAGGTCGTGCCGCCGCGGCGGACTTCCAGGTCGCAGAGCTCGAAGGGCAGTGAACCGCTTAGGGCCGCTTCCAGCATGGCCACGCGATGCTCGACGGCGACCAGCGCAGTTGAGGGCTTGTGCGGGGAAAGATCGCAAGGAACGAAGAGAACCTTGGCCAGATCGAAGGTTTCCCAGGCGTCCTGTGCCAGGATTAAGTGGCCCAGGTGGACCGGATTGAAAGAGCCGCCCAGGATCCCGATGCGTGTCTTCAGTAGTATGCTCTCCCGCTATTTGATGGCAGGTTATACATGACGACAATAATGTTGCCGTATTGTATGGTAGGGCGCCCCGCCATGAGCGGGGCGCCGCGGACGGTCCCGCCAAGGCGGGATAAACTCGGCGCCTGCCCCGCGCTGTGGCGGGGAGCCGTCCCTACCAAGGGATTATGCTGCGTTATTTATGACGCTCTGTATAGCAAACCAGCCAATCCGGCGCAATTAGGAAAACCGGGTGTTCAACCGCGCGGTGTTGTCCGCGCGCGATCGGCATACCAGCGGGTTTGCCGGGCAATGCCCATCAGGATGCGGACATCATCTTCACTCAAGGCGCCCCGCGCAAAAATACGGCGCAAGCCCAGCATCATATGCCGGGCCTTATCCGGCTCCATGAACCCGATTTCCAGGAGCAGCTCTTCCCACATGGCAAACAGCCGTTCCTTCATGCGGCTC